>JANLQY010000011.1:0-4043 GCA_031368105.1 Chitinophagaceae bacterium | reverse complement strand
GTCACGGTTTAAGTCTTCATACAATCCTTCAATTGGGTTTCCGGTAGCTTTATCATATACCTGTTTAAATACAAAGAAGGTATTGGGTGAGTAACCAACCACGTGCCGCTGAATATTATTTCCTGTGCCTCCAGAAATTCCTCCCACAGGAATTCCTTTGAAATTAGGATCCTGATTTTTTAAAAGGTTGGTGATTTTGCTGTTGTTATAAGTTACATTAAATCCAAAATCCCATACCAGTTTTCCTTTCTTCAACGGGGTGGTATTCAAAGTAAATTCAACCCCTTTATTTTCGATATTACCAACATTGGTTAATATCTGGATGTCAAAATTGCCTCCGGCAGCTACCGGTACCACACTCAGCAAGTCTTTTGTTTTCTTATTATATACTTCGATTGAACCTGAAATCCTGTTATTAAAAAAACCAAAATCTAACCCGATATTCTGAGTAGTGGTTGTTTCCCATTTCAAATCAGGATCGTAGGCTCCCGGACGTAAAAAGCTATAAAATGCATTTCCAAACTGGTACTGTGCAGCGATATTACTTTGAGAATAAACAGGTAAATAATTATAATATCCAATCCCATCCTGCTGCCCGGTAATACCCCATCCAAACCTTACTTTCAATTCGCTAACAGCAGAACTTGATTTAAATAATTCTTCTTTTAATTTCCATGCCGCAGCAACTGCTGGGAAATAACCTATCCTGTTTTGTTTTGCAAATTTAGAGCTGGCATCCCGGCGCAATGAAGCGGTTAAGAGATATTTATTATTTACCGTGAGGTTTAATCTTCCAATATAACCCTCAAGCCTGTACCGTGGTTTATCAGTAGAAAAAGTAGGATCTGTTCCCGGTATTTTAAGCCCTCCATAAGCATAGTCTGCATAATTATAAACATCAGTAGTAAAATCCTGGTAGGTATGACCTGCTAAAATATCTATTTTAGTATCAATCGATTTAATGTCTTTTGAATAAAACAGTGAGGTTTCTATTAAACTATTGTCTTTGTATTGTGCGTAATGCGAAAACCTTCCTTTGTAACCCGTCTGTACTTGTGTTACAAGATTGGTATCCCTGATATCATTACCATTACCAAAACCATGATCCTTAGCTAAGTTTACCAACACATGTAAATCTGGGAAGAAATGCAGTTTATAATCTAAAGAAACATTTCCAATAAAACGATCTACAACAGAGCGGTTGTTTCTGAAATTCAATAAAGAAAGTGGATTGGGTTGAGATGATCCACCATTAGTGGCAATTGGCAATCCATCAGACTGCAGCCATTCAAAATAGCCGCCGTATTTGTTGGCTGAATTGACAACTTGTGTTGGGTCAAATGATGCTGCAGAGCCAACCGCTCCTCCATCAGCAAAACGATTTTTTGTCTGAGTTAATTTAAGATTTATATTAACGGATAAATGGTCATCAAAAAGTTTAGGAGACAAATTAAGCGCCCCGGTCCACCTGTTAAATTTATCTGTTCTTAAAATACCTTCCTGGTTAAGATAACCTACAGAAGCCCTGAAAGGCAGCACCCCCGCAATTGCGCCGCTTACACTAAAGTTATTATCCCAACCCTGGGCATCCTGGTAAATCAATTTTTGCCAGTCGGTATTAGCTGTACCAAGCAGGTTTTTGTAGGTGTTGAGTCCTGTTTTTGAGGCATCGTCAGTTATAATAGTTCTTACTTCATCACCGGTAAGTACTTTTACTGTTTTAGAAACCTTACCAACATTTAGCTGACTATTGTAGTTAAACTTCAGTTTCCCTTTTGCACCTTTTTTTGTAGTAACAATGATTACACCATTGCTTGCCCTAGAACCATACAACGCTGTAGCGGAAGCATCTTTTAGTACAGACATTGATTCAATATCGCTTGGGTTAATTGTATTTAATAAATTACCATTTCCACTAATACCATTGCTTTCTACAGGTACTCCGTCAATTACAATCAACGGATCGTTGCTTGCATTTAGTGAAGCGCCGCCACGAATACGGATACGGCTGCCACCACCTGCAGAACCGCCACCAGACGTAATTTGCAAACCGGCTACTTTACCCTGCAGCAACTGTTCTGCTGAGTTATTGTTTCCTTTCTGAAAATCTTTACTGCTAATTTGTGTTACCGCACCCGTTAGGTCAGTTTTTTTCCTGGTGCCATAAGCTACTACTACCACATCGGTTAGTTGTTGACTGCTTTCTGCCAGGCTTACATTTACTACATTGTCTGCGCCAACTACCACGTCCTGGTTTGTATAACCAATGGAACTAATTACCAGTGTAGTTGCTTTTGCAGGCATGGTAATTTTAAAACTGCCATCTGCCCCGGTTTGGGTAGAAGTACGGGTGCCTTTTACAGTTACCGTTACTCCTGCAATAGGGGTAGCTTTTTTGGATTCGGTCACCCTGCCAGAAACAATATTCTGTGCCATTGCTGCCACAGAAAACAGGATCAACACAATGGTTAATGCAATCGTTTCAGAAAATTTCATGAAAATCTTTTTCATCAGCATAATTTTTTAATGGCCGCGAAATACCGAAAAAAGTTGTGGATGAGTTTCTAACGAACACAGTGACTGTGAGCCACGGTGGGATTGAACTTTCTCATACGCAAACAATTCACTCGTATTTCATAACCAACCATTTTTGTTTGTATAAATGTGGGTTGTTATGAATGTGTAAATTTTACACAATTATAGGTATTTTTTTCTACTTGAAAAACTATTGTTAAAATATTTATTCATTTTTCAGAAAACGACTCTACAAAATAATAAAGCTACCCATTAAAGAAAATAGACAAATTATCCAGGTTATTCGCTGCAAAATAGAAAAGTATTTTTCTGTAGATTTTCTAAAAATCAATGCCCACTAATTTCTTTTTCTTCTTTTCGTATTTCTCGTAATTGAACTTGTATAACTTGCCCGGCCTGTGTGGCACATCCTGTTCCATTTCTTTCAGGTCTATCAAAAAGTCCATTGAAAAAAACTTCTTTCGGAAATTACGCCTGTCCATCTTTATATCCAGGATGGCTTCGTAGAGATTTTGCAAATCCCTTAAAGAGAATTTTTTGGGTAATAAATTAAAGCCCAACGGATGTTCCTGCACTCTTTTTTGTAATTGCATGAAGCAGGTATCAAATATCTGCTGATGGTCAAAAGCCAGTCCGGTTACGGTTTTTATATCGTGCCAGTGCAGCTCATTGTCAAAAATATTAAGCTTATGGTGCTGTACATTAATAAGGGAACAATATGCCACAGTAACCACCCTGCCTGCAGGGTGGCGGCTAACATTGCCAAATGTATGCACCTGCTCCAGGTACACATCACTCAGGCCGGTACGTTGTTTTAAAATCCGGTATGCAGCCGCATCCAAATCTTCATTTGGAAAAACCAAATCGCCTAGTAAAGACCATTTGCCTAAATATTTTTTAAGGTCACTCCGTATCAGTAAAACTTTCAATTTACTTTCATCGAAACCGAAAATTACACAATCCACAGACAAGGCAATCTTGTTAGTGTTTTGCACTTCAGACTGTATGGCCTGTAATGTTTTAATATTGGCACTTTGTTTTGACAGGTCTTCAGCTGACATATTCAAATTATTGTATAGAAAGGTTTAAAGGTATTTTAATATTCTTACCCACCATGACAGTTATTTTGGCGCCAGGGCTTATGGTTTGATTAATATTTACTAAGCACTGGCCACCTTGCTTTGGATTGATAAATATTTCTGAACCACTTGGCAGGGTAGATGGTGGTAAAGTATTGTAAGTCCAGTTAGCTGCATCATTCCAGTTACCATCTCCATTAAATATATAAACATTGGCAGGATGATAATAATATACATGATACTCTCCAGGCTGCAGTGTAATATTCTGGGTAGTGGATGCAATATTAATTGTGCTATTGGTGGCTCCATTAACGCCAGACCCAGTTCCATTACTTACATAATTGTACCAGGTGCCTGTTGTTTGAAATGTTATAGAACGGGTTTGCGCCACCACATCAAGATTGGCTACTACATTTAATTTTACACCAC
>JANLQY010000001.1:0-4997 GCA_031368105.1 Chitinophagaceae bacterium | reverse complement strand
ATCGCCGGGTTGTATTATATTCCCACCTGCATCAAACTTCCAGCTGGTATGGCCGGCATCGGGACCATATCCGGAAAAGGCTCGGCTAGCCCTGTCAAACGTAATATCGCTCTGGTACATTTCAAAATCGAAGTACCTGTTTCCAGTAGTATTTTCAATAGATAATCCCCCAAACAACCAAAGAGAGTCGGTTGAATTAACACCTGCTCTTCTTACATGCATGAATACATCTAAGATTTCATTTTTATCAGGTACTGATTGCGAAATGGGAGATGTCCATACAACAGGGCTCTGTCCGTTTTTATTAGACCCCGAAGCGAATATGGTGGAATCATCGCCATGAAAGTCCCTTGCATATAATGCATCCATCAGCAAATCATTTGTTACAATAGCAAAAGCAGGAAAGCTCATATTTCTAACAATGAATTTATTTAATGTAGCCGGGTTGGTAGTGTACCCACTTACAATAGCTGCCGCACCGGTAGTATCTATCATATATTTACCAGCGCCCGGAAGTCCGCTTGAGAACCACTCATCGGTTTTGTCAATATTTGATCCGTTAAAATAATTGGCTTTTAAATCAGCATCCACACCAAAATTGGCCTTGATTTGAGGAGTGATAATTTGGGCAGAAAGGTTTGCTGCAAATAATATGCATAGCAACAATTGTAAAAACTGTTTCATAAGGATGTATTTTCGGATTAATAGTTTTCAGCAATCACACAACAGCATTGTATTCGTTTTCATTAATACGCAATTGTACGAAATTGGCTTTTCGCCATCTGAACAGAGTGGTAACGGTCAATCTCTAAAGGATATTGTGTTGAACAAAAAATATTTCTGCCACAGTTGTGCCGCTTGATATTGGCAGGTATAATTTGTAATAACTTAATCACAACTTCAAGCCTCCACCACTTCACCCTCAATATCATAATCATAAGCCTTGGTAATTTTTACATTTACAAAATCACCGGCAGTTAATTTTTTCTTACTGTGAATAATCACTTCATTATCTACTTCCACGCTGTCAAACTCTGTTCGGCCAAGGTAGCGGCCGGCTTCTCTTTTATCAATGACCACTTTAAAGGTTTTACCTACTTTCGCCTGGTTCTTTTCCAAACTTATTTCCTGCTGCACTTCCATTATCTCCTGCGCCCTTTCTTCTTTTTCTTCTGCCGGAATATCGTCTTTCATATCATACGCACTCGTACCTTCTTCATGGCTGTAAGTAAATGTACCCACACGGTCAAAACGCATTTTTTGTAAAAAGATTTTCAGTTCTTCCACATCATCCCTTGTCTCTCCGGGGAAACCAGCGATTAATGTTGTTCTTATACAGATATCAGGAATTTTATTTCTTATCTCTCCAATCAGCTCTTCCATTTCTTCTCTCGTTATCTGGCGCTTCATCAGCCGCAGCATATTGTTGGCTGCATGTTGCAGGGGCATGTCGAGGTAATTACAAATGTTGTCTCTTTCTTTTATTGCATCAATAATATCCAATGGAAATTTAGAAGGATAGGCATAATGCAAGCGTATCCATTCCAATCCCTGTACATCGGCCAGTGCATGTAATAATTTTGGTAATTCTCTTTTCTTATAAATATCCAACCCGTAATAAGTAAGCTCCTGTGCAATCAGCATCAATTCTTTTACACCACGCTGTACCAAACGTTTTGCTTCATCCACCAGCGATTCAATAGGCCTGCTTACATGCTGACCTCTCATTAACGGGATGGCACAAAAAGCACAGGTACGGTTGCAGCCTTCGCTGATTTTCATGTAAGCATAATGTTGCGGCGTGCTCAACAATCTTTCACCAATCAATTCCGATTTATAATCTGCATCAAATTGTTTTAAGATCATTGGCAGTTCCATAGTACCGAAGTATGCATCCACTTCCGGTATCTCCGCTTCCAAATTATTTTTGTAGCGTTCGCTGAGGCAGCCCGTTACATACACTTTATCCAGCTTGCCACGTTTTTTCAGTTCTACCTGTTGCAAAATGGTATTGATGCTTTCTTCTTTTGCTTTTTCAATAAAACCGCAGGTATTTACAATCACAATGTTGTGATCTCTCTTTGCATTCTCATGCACTGTATCAATATCATTGGCAATCAACTGTCCACTCAGCACTTCACTGTCCACCATATTTTTACTGCAGCCCAGTGTAATGATGTTTACTTTATCCCTGTGTATTGTTTTTGTCTTCATAATAATGTGGGCAAAGGTAATGAGTTTGGTTTAGTGATTTTACAGGTTGTTACACAACCACCTTCCTGAGTTTACTTAAATATGTTTCATCAAAAGTTGCCCCCAAACCTTTTACCTCTGGCACTTTCACCTCTCCTTTGTTGTCATAACCAATACCCCCAATAACCGGATCTTCTTCAAACATCAGCGGTGTATCAAAATCACAATGCACAATCATATCGCTGCTGAGTGCTACATGCGCCGCTGCAGTAAATGCCAGTCTTGATTCTAAGAAACCACCGATCTGTATGTTGGTATTATTTTCTTCAGCAATGCGGATAATTTTTTCCGCTACAAAAATGCCGGATGATTTTCCCAGTTTCAAATTAAAATAATCACAGGCACCAATATCAAGCAGGCGTTGTGCATCATGTTCATCACAACAACTTTCATCTGCCATTATTTTTATGGGACTTTGTTTTTTTATAATGGGCAATTCCATAAAATTCCATCTTGGTATCGGCTCTTCACAATGCTGAATATTGTAAGGCTGTAATGCTTTTAAAATTTCAATCGCATCATTGGTATTCCATCCCTGGTTGGCATCAATGCGGATGGGTAATTCATCACCGATTGCTGCTCTTATTTTTTGTATCCTTTCAATATCGTCTTCTTTACTGCCACCCAATTTTACCTTCACTACCTGGAAACCGTTGGCTTTTATTTTTGCTGCATCTGCTGCCATTTTATCTGCATTGGAAAAACTCACAGTATAATCTGTGATCAATATTTTGTTATTGTTTCCACCCAAAAAAGCATACAATGGTAGCCCGGCATATTGTGCAGCAATATCATACAATGCCATATCAAAAGCACTCTTGATGCTACTGTTGGCATAAATCACACTGTTCATTGCTTTGTGGCAGGCTTCAATATCCAGCGCATTTTTTCCTTTAAGGATTGTTGCTAAATATTTCCCAACCACCATTCCAGTCTCCATATTTTCACCATTAATGGTCATATAGGGGCTGCATTCACCAACCCCTGTAATGCCTTCATTTGTTTTGATAATTACAATTACATTTTCAGTATGAGTGAGTGACCCAAGAGAAATGATAAAAGGTTCTTTGAGTTTTATTTTAGAGGCGTAGAGACTGATTGATTGAATGGTGGTTGATGCAGACATTGAAATGTTTTTTGACAGCAGCAAATATATCCAACGCAAAGAAGTAAAAAGCAAAGCAGCAAAGAAAAATTTGCGGCCGTAATAAAATAAAATTTTGCTTTACTAATCAATTTAGTGTTCTTACATTTGACATCCCATGTATGCAATTGTAGATATCGAAACCACCGGCGGCTATGCTTCTGCTCACAGCATTACCGAGATTGCTGTTTATGTACATGATGGCGAAAGAATCGTACAGCATTTTGAAACACTTGTCAATCCCAATCAATCTATTCCACGTTATATCCAGGCGCTTACCGGCATCAGTGATGAGATGGTGGCAACTGCTCCGCAATTTAATGAAGTTGCTGAAGTTTTATATGACCTGTTGAATGATAAAATTTTTATTGCACACAATGTAAACTTCGATTACTCTTTTGTAAAGCATCATTTAAAAGCAGCAGGATTTGACCTTACTGCAAAAAAATTATGTACTGTGCGGTTGGGAAGAAAAGTTTTTCCCGGCCTGCCTTCTTATAGTCTGGGCAACTTGTGCCGTTCATTACAATTACCCATTGATAACCGCCACAGGGCTGGCGGAGATGCAAAAGCCACTGTAAAATTATTGGAGCATTATATTGCCAACGGCGGTGAGGAACACATTGAGCAAATGCTGAAAAAATCTTCTGCAGAGCAATGGTTGCCGATGCTGTTGAGCAAAGCAGATATTCAAAAACTACCCGCTAGCCCGGGTGTTTATTATTTTTTAGATGCAAAAGATAAAATTGTTTATGTAGGCAAAGCCATCAACATTCGTAAAAGGGTGAGCAGTCATTTTACCCACAATGATGCAGACAGAAAGCGGCAGAATTTTTTACGCACCATCAGCAAAGTAAATTATAAAGTCTGTGCCACCGAACTGGAAGCCATTGTGATGGAGAGTGCAGAAATAAAAAGGTTGTGGCCCAAATACAATGTAAGCCAGAAGCAGCCACAGCAAAAATATGCGCTTTACCAGTTTGAAGATAACAAAGGATATCAGCGGCTGGCGATAGATAAAAAGAAAAAACATTTTCCATGCCTGTACAGTTTTAATTTATTACATGAAGGCCTGGTGATGCTGAAAAAAATGATTGAAGAATTTGAGCTGCATGAAAAATTATGCTTTATTGACAAAACGCCTTTTACAGAAAATGAAATTGCTTTTTTAGACCCGCCAATTATTTATAATGGAAAAATAAAAAGGGCTTTAGAAGCGCTGGATGAAAAGCTTCCCACTTTTGCAGTGATAGATGACGGAATAAAAAAAGATGAAAAATTATACCTGCTGGTTGAAAGAGGAAATTTTTGGGGAATGGGTTATTTACCTGCAGCCATGGCAATTAAATCCGCAGAGGATTTAAAAAGTTTTTTACAGCCATACGCTGATAATGATACCATCCGCAACAGCATTTATTCTTTTGTAGAACAGAACCCGGGTAAAAGAATTCCTTTAAGTATTTAAGAAGCTGTTTGAGTTAATTATTTAAAAGTTCTTATGTGTATAAGTTGAGAACTAAAGTTGTGTAAAAAAGAAAGTTGCCCGATAGTAGTGGAATGACAAAACCCCACCACTTTTCAAGCAACTTTCAATGGCAAA
>JANLQY010000157.1:0-4209 GCA_031368105.1 Chitinophagaceae bacterium | reverse complement strand
GAAATATATTTGGAGGTTTACAGGGATAACATTCCTGCCATTAATTTTTATAAAAAAATTAATTTCATTCAATCAGATAAAAAAGGGAACAACCTTATTTTGAAACTTGATATAAAAAATAACAGATGAGCACACAAAGAGATTACAACAAAGAATTAAAAGATACCTCCGATCATAAATATGCCTACAACTTCGATTTTGATGTGATGCATCCATTTATGTTGAAATCATTTATTCCTTTTTTTAAAGAAGGTAATTTTTTGGAACTGGGAAGTTTTAAAGGTGATTTTACCAAAAGGTTTCTTCCCTACTTTGATGATATTACCTGTGTGGAAGTTTCGGATGAAGCGGTAGCCATTGCCAAAGCAGCGTTTGGTGACAAAGTAAAATTTGTGCAATCATTATTTGAAAAAGCTGAGCTGGATGGCAAATTCAATAATATTGTGCTAACCCATGTACTGGAACATATTGACGACCCTGTAGCGGTATTAAAAAGAGTAAACGATGAATGGCTGGCGGATGATGGCCGTTTCTTTTTAGTTTGCCCCAATGCCAATGCACCTTCCAGGCAGATTGCTGTGAAGATGGGATTGATCTCACACAATGCTGCCATTACCCCGGCTGAAAAAGAACATGGCCATATTATTACTTACACGTTGGATACTTTGGAAAGAGATGCAAAAGCTGCAGGATTGAAAGTTGTTTACCGAAATGGTATTTTCTTTAAAGCATTGGCAAATTTTCAATGGGACAGGTTGCTGAACACCGATATTATTTCAAAAGAATATCTTAATGGTTGTTATGAGCTTGGACAATTGTATCCAGATCTTTGCTCAAGTATTTTTCTTATGTGTGAAAAAGGAAAATAATAATCCTGTAATTTTTTTACAAGACTGCGGAAAGAATTGTTGCACATATTCCCTGCACTTCTTCCAGTGTAATGCTGTGAAACAATGGCAAGCACAAAACCCTCGCCGCAATATCTTCCGACATTTTACAAGCAACATGATTTTCGAGATAAGGCAGCGTATTCAGCGAAGGATAAAAATATCTTCTCGGCACAATATCATTTTGTTTCAATGCAGCCATTACTTTTAAGACAGTGGCTTCATCTTTAAAAACCACCGGGTAGTAAGCATAATTATATTCCCTACCAGGCAAGGCTTGTGGCCGTTGTAAATGTAAAGTACTCAATTGTTCATCATACCAACTGCTCACCTGCCTGCGGCTTTCCATGATGGCAGGCAGGCAGGGTAAATTAGCCAACCCCATTGCTGCATGCAGTTCAGAATTTTTACCATTGATACCGGCAGTGAAATAGTCATCTCCTACATGGCCGAACGAGCGGATCAGTTTTAATTGTTCTGCCAGTGCATCGTCTTCTGTTATAATACAGCCGCCTTCCACCGTATGAAAAATTTTAGTGGCATGAAAACTACAGGTGGCTACATCGCCATAACTCAAAATTTGTTTTCCATTATAAGATGCACCAAATGCATGGGCGGCATCATAAATTACTTTCAGGTTGTATTGCTTTGCAATGGCGGCAATTTTTTCTATGTTGCAGGGATTACCGTAAACATGGGTAGCCAGTATCGCTTGTGTTTGTGGGGTAATGGCGGCTGTTATTTTATCAGCATCAATACAAAAATCTTTATCGTTAATATCTACAAATACAGGGGTGCATTTTTCCCACAGCAAAGCATTGGTGGTAGCTACATAACTAAAAGGTGTAGTGATTACTTCACCTGTGAGGTTCATTGCTTTTATCGCCATCTGCAGTACAATGGTTCCGTTACCGCAGTAGAGTAAATGCTTTACGCCAAGATAGACTGCCAGCTTTGCTTCCAGCTCCTGTACCAGTTCGCCGTTATTGGTGATCCATACCTTATCCCAGGCCCTTTTCAGTATCCGGGTATAGTCTTCAAAAGGAGGTAAAAAAGTTTTGGTTACTGCAATCATCTATCATTTATTATTTAAAAAAAACACTTGCTTCATAATAAGCAAAGAGGACAAAGATACCCTGCCGGAATATAATAAACAGTAATTTTTTTAGCCTTATTTCTACAGCACAAAAAGAATAAAGCTGTTAAAAGATGATGAAAAATATGGGCATGCTTCTCTACCCCTTCACCTAAATTATTTGTACATTGCAATATGCCGCCTGTCATATTATACTACGCCATTCCTTTCTTTGTATTGCTGCTTTCTGTTGAAGCTTGGTTTTCGTACAAAGAAAATAAACAGCTTTACGAAACCAAAGACACTTTCACCAGCCTTGGTTTGGGCATTGGCAATGTATTGACCGGCTTTATCACAAAAGCATTAATATTTGGCCTCTTTAGTTTTTTATATCAATTCCGTTTTTTTACTTTGGATGCAGGTAACTGGTGGTACTGGGTGCTGTTATTTTTTGCAGATGATTTTTCTTATTACTGGTTTCACCGCAGCAGCCATTTTATCAATTATTTCTGGGCAAGCCATGTGGTGCATCACTCTTCACAACATTACAATTTAGCGGCAGCACTCCGCCAAACATGGACGGGTAATTTGTCTGGTGCTTTCCTGTTTTGGGCATGGATGCCGCTGGTTGGTTTTCACCCCATCTGGATATTGTTCATGCAGCAGGTCAGCCTCATCTACCAGTTCTGGATACATACCGAAACGGTACAGCATTTACCCAAACCACTGGAGTTTGTATTAAACACTCCCTCCCATCACCGGGTGCACCATGGCACCAATTTAAAATACCTAGATAAAAATCATGGGGGTATTTTAATTATCTGGGACAGAATCTTTGGCAGTTTTCAACCAGAAGAAGAAAGGCCAACTTACGGCCTCACAAAAAATATTGAATCTTTCAACCCGGCGTTGATTGCCTTTACCACCTGGGGACAATTATTTAAAAAAGCCTTCGCATCCGGTTCTTTAATAACTGGCATCAAATACTTTTTAAAACCTCCCGGCTGGAGCCACAATGGAAGCAGTAAAACGGCGGCGGAGATGAGGAAAGAAGTTGTAAGTGATAAGTGATGGATTATGATTTTTAGCTTTGATAATAATTTAAAAAAATTGATGCTGAGTCTCCGCCGGTGAAGAAAAAAGTATCCGCATTTTCATTGTATTTCTTTGAATAAAGATTACATTTATAAATCAAACCATTGTAAACCACCGGGTTAAAAGTTTTACTCTTTTATCCATCTGGGAAAAACTAACGGTATCAATTATATTATATACCTCTTTCCCCAATTACAATATCTTTTGAAAAAATAACTGTCATCCTTTATTCAGGCTACTCATGAATAATTAATACTTATCATTTACTAATAATAAGCGCATTATGAAAAAAATATTTTTTCTTTTGCTTTTCATTTGTACAACAAAAAATTTCTATGCACAAAATGTAGGGATTGGCACCCCGGCACCCTACCGTGCAAAATTGCAGGTAAATGGTACTGTGGGTACTACCAGCACCATTTTTAGTAATGGAGGTACCGGTATCTCAATACAGCGGAGTTTGCCATCCATTGGCTTTAACCAATACAAAAATAATGGCAACAAATACATAGGAAATGGTTTTGCCGCCGTTCAGTACCTGGATACGGTGAATGGTAATTTGATTTATGATATGTTTCCCAATGGCACTATGAATGCAACTATTCCTTCTTTCAACAGGGGGTTAATAATATCCAGTAATGGAAATGTGGGTATCAGGACAAATCCCACCAACGCCACACTCTTTGTGGTAAAGGCTGGCAATGTCAATGGCTCAGCCGTTTTTGGGGGAACAAATTATAATTCTCATTTTGATTATGACGTAACAGAAGATATTTATATCAGGGGAGGAAAAAGCGGCAGTAAAGTTATCATTAATGATATTTCCGGGGGAAGGATAGTGATGGGAAACGGAAGTTCTTTAGTGAGCATCAATAATGGTATCCCATCTTATCCACTAGAGATAAGGGAAGTAAGTGGCAGGGGGGTTATATTGGTAGAGCCTGATAACAGTTTTAATAATTGGGAAATGAGGGCAGGGCTGGGTTTTCCGGAAAGCCCTGGCCCGGATCTCTTCATGGTTTATAATGGCCAGTATAAATCTGCATTTGAACATGGCACTGGTTATCCTTATACTTTTTCAGACAGGAGACTCAAAACAAATATCCGGGACATGGCTTCCATCCTTGAAAAATATATGCTGCTGCAACCGGT
>JANLQY010000149.1:0-46863 GCA_031368105.1 Chitinophagaceae bacterium | reverse complement strand
CAGTTGTTGCAGATACAGACTAACACGGTGATATTTTCTGGTAATAAAGTTGACAGTGTGGCGTTTGATTTTAAAAAATACCTCCAGGATGTTGCCAATAATCTTGGTTTGTTTAAGTTGCTGGAAAGCCCTCAAATTTATTTTTACAATAAAGATATTCCGCTGTTTCATTACATGCAGTTTCCTGAGTTGAGGGCGTTTAAATTCTTTTTCTGGAAACGTACACTGATTGGGTATCCTGAATTGTCAAGACAACAGTTTACAGGAGAGGAACCCGATACAGAAACGGTTGAGATGGCAAAACGCATTATTGATTTGTATGATCAAATACCTTCTACAGAAATATGGAATGAAGAGAGCGTACATATTACCATCAGGCAAATTGAATTTTACAGGCAGTCGAGTGTTTTTGCAAACAAGCATGTTTTGCTAAAAGTGTATCTGCAATTAGAAGAATTACTAAATCATATTGAGCTGCAGGCTGAAGCAGGTAAGAAATTTTTGTATAATCAACAGCCATCTGCCAACTCTGCTACGTTTGATATTTATATTAATGAATGCCTTATTGGTGATAATACTATTTATGTGCAGGGAGAAGACAGGCAAATTACTTTCTTAAATCATAACGGGTTAAATTTTATCGGCACACAAGACAAAAATTTCTGCGACTATACTTTTAAAAATATCCAGAACATAATGAAGAAATCAACACATATTTCTGTTGTGGGAGAGAAAGAAAGGAGCATGTTTTTTAATGTGCTCCGTGAGAAAATTTATGAGCGGAAGAAAAATATTAATTAGCATCAGAAAGCAACACCTGCCAGGCTTCATTCACTTTTCCATTATCCAATAATTCTTTTGCATAAATATGCAATTCCTTTTCCATCTCATCAGGGTTGATGGAATAATACTGGATAATATTTTTTAGTGTGTCATCATCAAAAGCCGGATCAACAAAAGGAATTTCATTTGCATTGGCCAACTGGCCGAGATTATTGCCCGTCAAAATTTTACTTTGCCTGATAGATAGCGGCAGGGTATCTATACCAATGCCCAGCTGCATATTGGGTTTTGCTACTCTAAATAAATTATTGCTGTCAACTTTGCAATACCAGTCGCTGCCAAGCCTTGCAATGTGATGAAGTTTGGTTTGATCGATCATAGTTTTATCATCATTCAATATTGCTTCGCTGATGTGCATCAGCAATACTTCTGCAATAATTAAATTGCCTGCACCACCTTCTGTACCCAATGGTTTTATCTCAATTACTTTACACTCTAATTGTACCGGGCTTTCTTTTACTCTTGGCGGCTTCACTATTTGAGACGGTTCTTTTGTAAAACCAGCTTTTATAAATTCATCAGTGCCTTTTGGAAATTCACAACTGGCGAGGCTTACCTGCTGCACCATATTGTAGTCGCAAATATTTATTACCACTTCGGGTACTTCAAGAATATTTTCCAATGTATGTTTTGTTGTATTATCCCTGCCTCGTCTTGCAGGTGAAAAAATAACCACCGGCGGATTGGAAGAAAATAAATTGAAAAAACTGAACGGGCTTAAATTAACATTTTCTTCTTTATCTATTGTTGATGCAAAACATATTGGCCGTGGTGCAATAGCATGTTGCAGCCAGGCCATACGTTGCATTATAGAGAGTTCGTTTATGTTGATTGTCATTGATTATATTTTATTTTTTACCGCAGAGAACATGAGTTAGGAGAGTTTACGCAGAGAAGGGTTTAAAATTTATGAACTATTCTTTTAAAACCATCTTTAAGCAATGGCACATTAAAGTTTATCAAATAACCTAAGCTTTTATTAAACAGCTTTAAGTATGTAATTACTTGTGCAATAAAAATTGGTGTAGTTGCTTCTACAGATTTGTTTTCAATAATTATTTCTTCTTCTACCAATAAATCTATTTCATAAGCCTTACCCAATTTTTCCCCTTTGTATATTAATTCCACTGGGACTTTTGCCCTAACCAACAATCCTCTTAATTCAATTTCTTTTTTCAATGCAATTTGATAGGCAGATTCTAATAAGCCTGGGCCTAATTCTCTATGTACAGTAATGGCGGCATCCAAAATAATACCTCCAATTTCATTCATTCTTTCTCTTGTCATAAAGAATAGATTTTATCTCTGCGTAAACTCCTTTTTCTCCCATTTTCTGCCGTAAAAAATTCTCAATTTTTCTTCAAACTTAAAATAGAAAAATCATTCTCATCTTTCACAATAGTATTGCTCAATATTCCCAATCCATCAATTTCCATTTCTACAATATCTCCCTCTTTTAACCATTGTTCCTGGTAATTAGGATCATTTAATTTTCCAGTGCCATTCAATTCTAAAAAACAACCGGTACCAACAGTACCACTTCCGATTATGTCACCGGGAAAAAGATTTACTCCATAGCTGCAGCGTTCAATGATCTCTGCAAAAGTCCAGTCCATATCGCTTACATTACCCAAGCTAACCTGCACGCCATTTACCAAACATTTCATTGTAAGGTTCCATGCTTTGCCGGTATGGTTTTCTTTGCAGGCTACTTCGTACGCTTCCAGTTCATCTAGTGTTACCAGCATTGGGCCAATCGCCGTAGCAAAATCTTTTCCTTTGGCAGGACCAAGATTCAGCAGCATTTCTTCCATCTGCAATCTTCTTGCACTCATATCATTCATAATCATCAATCCAGCAATGTAGTCATCTGCTTCTGCCGCCGGGATATTTCTGCCGGGCTTGCTAATTACAATGGCCACCTCCAATTCAAAATCTAATTTTTCAAAATGATCGGGCATACACACAATATCACCGGGGCCCTGTATGCTGTTGTGATTGGTAAAATAAAAAATGGGGTATTGATCAAACTCCGGGATCATATCCACCTTCCTGTTTCTTCTTGCAGCAGCCACATGCTGGCGGAAAGCATAGCCATCCCTGCAACTGCTGGGGTGTGGTACCGGCGCTAATAATTCCACCTGACCTATTGGCACCGAAGAAATGATTCTGCCCAACCCTTCCTGAATTTTTTTTTCTGCAGCTAATGCCAATGTATATACATCGTCCCAATAATTTAAAAACATCGACATGCTGATGGGAAGGTCGGAATGCAAAGCATCTGTATCGTATAACTTGCCATCTATTAACAATGCAAGCTGGTGGTGTTCATCCTTTAAGTAGGTTACTAATTTCATTTGTATATTTTAAAATAAGTTGGTTTCAAAAGTAAGTATTAAATATTCATGAATAGTTTAAATGGTTACAGAGTCCGGTTTATATTATCTACTTTTGAACCATTAATCACAGTTATGAAATTCGAAAAAATTCATAATAAAGGTCAGGCCAGGTTATTCAACAATCAGTACCTTGAATACCTTACCAAAACCCACCCTTTGGTAATCTGGGGAATGTACCTGCCTTTAATTGGCGGCGTGTTATACTTCAGTAAAATAGTTATCCATCTTTCAACTTTGCCCCTTACCGGTTTATTTTTTGGTGGTATATTTTTCTGGTCTTTTTTTGAATACATGATACATCGTTATGTATTTCATTTTGCCGCAGAAAGCAAAAGGGCTGCAAAAATTGTTTACCTCATCCATGGCAATCACCACGAATATCCAAGAGATAAAGAACGGTTGTTTATGCCGCCGGTGCCAAGCTTTATTTTAGCTTCCGTTATCTTTTCAATGATGTACTTTGTTGCCTACCTGCTGGGGATTAACCGTTATTTATTTGCTTTTTTTCCAGGCTTTTTATTTGGGTACTTAATTTATGGCAGCATGCACTTTGCCATACATGCCTGGAACCCACCGTTTAAGTGTATGAAAGCTTTGTGGCGAAATCATCACCTGCACCATTATAAAGTACAGGAGAAAGGTTTTGGTGTAAGTTCTACTTTATGGGATCATGTATTTGGAACAATGTTCGATTTGAAAAATGAAAAGGAGGATAAAGAAAAAATAAAAGAATTAATGTTTAAAAGAAATCCTGTTCAAAAAGAGCCGGTGTAAAATTTACCATTTTTCTGCTCCATCAAAATCATTGTCCCGTTGGCTAAATTGCTGACGGGTTTTTATTTTTTGCAATTGCCTTTCAATTATTAATGACGCAATAATTTTAGCAGCATCTTCACCAGGCTGTTGCTGCAGCAGCAGTTTTATTTTGGCTTCACTAACATCAATGCGGTAGAGCAGGCTTACGAGCTGTTCAAAATGATGAAGTATAAGAGAATTGATGTATTCCTTAAGTTGTAAATGAAAAGAAGGATCCTGTAGCAGAACGGTATCGTTACTCTCTAAAACATTTTGTGGAAGCAGTTTGCTTGGCATAGCCTTATTCTTTTTTTCTTTTTGTGAAAACTTTTGTTTTTAAAAGCAAATCATACAACAAAGTGAAAAATACAGCCATCACAACAGCCACCAGCAATCTTTTTAAAAATGTGCTTTTTTCAATAACAGCAGTCCATTGTAAAAACAATTCGAAACAAAGCCAATAAATAATATTGATTACAAACCGGATTGAAAACTGGTAAGGATATTTTAGATTGTTATACCATTGTTTGATTGCAGACATAAATTTTTTTTTACAATTTAATACTTTTCTATTACTCCCAAACCAAACAATGCATAATCATATTTCACAGGGTCATTGGCATCCAGTTGTTTTAAATAAGCAGTAAGTTCAGTTGCTGCCAGCCAGTCGTTTTGGGTTCGCTGTAAAATATTCAACCGCCGGGAAACCCTTGTTACATGTACATCCAGCGGACAAATTAATTGAGAAGGATTTATCTTTTTCCAGATGCCAAAATCAACCCCCTTTTTATCGCTACGAACCATCCAGCGTAAAAACATGCTCAATCTTTTGCAGGCAGATTTTTTTGCCGGCGTGGCAATATGTTTGCGGCAATGCTTTTCATCGATTGCTTCTTCGCTGTAACCAAACACATAGTTGTGAAATCCTGTCAAAGCATTTTCAATTGTTTCATCTTCCGGCTGCATCCATTTGGTGAAAGCGGTTTCCAAACTTTTTTCTCCAGAAAAATAATAATGGTATTTTAAAAAATTAAGCAGGTGCCACAGATCCATTTCATTGAAAGTGCGGTGTACAAATCCATTAAAAATTTCAAAGGCTTCCGGGTTGCTGTTCCAGTCCACTGTCATGATAAAATTGTATGGAGCGTTGCCCATTGCCTGCATTAATTTATTGCAGGAGTTGATGATGCCTTTTCTTGTTCCCCAGGCTAAAATGGCTGCAAAGAAACCGGCAATTTCTATGTCTTGTTTTTTGGTGAACCGGTGTGGTATGCTGATGGGGTCGTCTTTAATAAAAGAGGGATGGTTGTATGTTTCAACTTTTATATCTAAAAATTCTTTGAGGTTGTTTTGCATGAATATTATTTCATTTTTCTTTCTTCATCAACGCCGCAATGGCAATAATTACCCACACCACATTCACCACCATATTGGGATAAGTTCTGTGAGCATAAGTATAAATTGAAAATAAAATTCCGCCAAGAAGATTGCTGAGAATGTAGGGGATGGAAGAACTTTTTATTTTGCCATTGATGTTTAGAAAGTAGGAGCCTACAATCAGGACAGTGCCTATCCAGCCAATAATTTCAATTATGCTCATGTATAAATTCTCCCAATGGTTATTTTAATTGTAACCTTCTTTTAATACTGGCTTTACTTCTTTTTCCATGTAGTAAACCGAGTATATAAATTGTGTCGCCTGAAATTGTATAAAATAATTTGTAAGGAAATGTTTTTAGCAAAACCCTTCTTACGTTTTGTGTAACAGTAATATAAACGGTTGGTTGAGATAAAATCCGTTCTGTTGCTTCTTCAAAATTTTTATAAAATCTTTTTCCTAAGCGAGGGCTTTGTTTTTCATACCAGTCAATGGCATCTTCAATATCAAGCCACACTATTGGTTTAATAATAATACTAAAAGCCATATTTACCCTTTACTTTTTCAGCAAGCTCTTTCATTGTCATTCCTTCGCTTGGTTTATCAAGATGCAGTTTATAGCGATCTTCTGCAAAAGTAATTTCATCTTCAGTAATGGGTAACGAATTATCTTCAATACTGTTCCACAAGGCTTCTGCCAATTCCTGCCTTTCATTTACAGGAAGGTTTAATAATTCCTCTTTTGTGTAGGCCATGGTTTTTAATTACAATTTACAAAAAATTACCCAATCGCCTGTTTCAAATCTTCAATCAAATCTTCTGCATCTTCCACACCAACACTCAGGCGTATCAATCCATCACTCAATCCGTTTTTAATTCTTTCTTCTCTTGGAATAGAGGCATGGGTCATACTTGCAGGATGATTGATCAGCGATTCCACGCCGCCCAGGCTTTCTGCCAGTGAAAATAATTTAGTGGAAGAAAGTACTTTATTGGCTGCTTCAATGGTTTCATCTTTCAATGTAAAACTGATCATGCCGCCAAACCCACGCATTTGTTTTTTTGCCACCGCATAACCGGCATTGTCTTCAAAGCCCGGCCAGTACACCTTTGCCACTTTTGGGTGACTGCGTAAATAATTTGCAATTACAATTCCGTTTTCGCAATGCTGCCGCATGCGGAGATGCAATGTTTTAATTCCTCTCAATACCAAAAAACAATCCATCGGTCCCGGCACAGCACCACAACTTTTTTGTATCAGGTATAATTTTTCTCTCCATTCTTTATCGTTCAACATTAAACATCCCTGTATCACATCGCTGTGGCCTCCGAGGTATTTGGTGGCAGAGTGCATTACAATATCGGCACCAAAGTCGATAGGGTTTTGTAAATAAGGAGAAGCAAAAGTATTGTCCACACATAACAAAGCGCCGGCTGCTTTTGCAATAACACTCACCGCAGCAATATCGGTAATATTCATTAATGGGTTGGTAGGTGTTTCTACCCAAATCAATTTTGTATTGGCTGATACAACAGCTTTAATATTCTCAGCATTGCTGGTATCAACATAAATAAATTTGATGCCGAATTTTTCAAATATTTTGGTAAACAAACGATAAGTGCCGCCATACATATCTCTGGCTGCAATCACTTCATCACCCGGGCTCATTAATTTTATCACAGCATCTGTTGCTGCCACACCACTGCTGAACGCCAGCGCATAATTTGCATTTTCTATAATGGCCAGTGCATCTTCCAAAGCTTTACGGGTTGGGTTTTGGCTACGGGCATATTCATAGCCTTTGTGCTGGCCGGGTGCCGATTGAACATAAGTAGATGTTTGATAAATCGGCGTCATGATAGCGCCTGTGCTGGGATCGGGTTCTGCACCGGCATGAATTATTTTAGTAGCCAGGCCAAGAGATTTATTATTGATACTCATTGAAATTATTTTTTAAAAAAATGAAATTTTAGAAATACAAAGTAACAGGATTTTGGTGAGGCTTGCGGTTTTACAAATGCCGTTATTACAAAACAAAAATTTATAAAGCCCCTGTAACGATAGCTATTATATTATTTGTGCGGCACATAAATATCTCCAGTCAAAATTATCCTGTTCATGTGCACCGAGCGGTACGATTGCTTTATTTAAAACCTCCGGGTTTAAAACACCACTGTTCACCAATTTCTTTTTTGCTTCATGAATATAGTCTGCCATTACCGCATTTTTCATCCAGTCTTTTTGCGGCGGCTCGTATCCAACTTTATCTCTGCGCCATACAATTTCAGAAGGTAATTTTTTTGCCATTGCTTTTCTTAATAACCATTTGGTCCACCCTTTATGAATTTTAAAATTAGCAGGAAGCGAAAAAATAAACTCAGCCAGTTCATGATTCAAAAAAGGCAAACGCACTTCTACACCATGCGCCATGCTGTTCCTGTCGGCAAACCGCAGCAGCTCTTCCAGCCCCATGGTGGCAGTGTTAAAATATAAAATATCATTGAGCTTTGTTATGATGGGTTTATGAATACCTTCCCATTCCCTTCCTCTTAAAGCGGTAACAAAATCTTTATTAATGTCCGGGTGCTTTACAATCTTATTGTATTCTTTAGATTCCAGGTGGATGGCAGCATGGGCTGGTAAATAAGCGGCTAAATAATTTCCAAAGCCCCACCGGAAAGGGATATTATTTTTTTTAAAGATCTTTTTTTCCTGTGCTGCTTCTACAAATTTATTTCTGTTAACGAGTTGCTGCAGGTACCAGTGAATATATTTATTGTAGCCGGCAAGCGATTCATCAGCACCCTGTCCGTCCAACAACACAGTTATTTTCTGCTGCCTTGCCAGTTCAAATATTTTGTATTGGGCATAAATGCTGGAGGATTGAAATGGTTCTTCCTGATGATAACAAACCTTTTCAAAATTGTCAATCAATCCATCGATGGAGGGAGTTACCTGGTAATTGCTAACCTGGAATTTAT
The DNA here is from genome assembly GCA_031368105.1 of Chitinophagaceae bacterium. Lineage (GTDB taxonomy): Bacteria > Bacteroidota > Bacteroidia > Chitinophagales > Chitinophagaceae > Ferruginibacter. The sequence goes on along the minus strand of JANLQY010000149.1, from coordinate 38,466 downwards.
TAATAACCGAGTTGATGTATTTGGATTCATCTTTTACAAAGCCCGGAAAAACAGCAGAAAAAGTTTGTTGTTTATTGGTAGAAACTAAGTTTTGAAAAATGCTTGCCACAATGGCTGAGCTATCCAATCCGCCGCTAAGGCTGGAACCGAGTGCTACATCACTTCTCAGCCTTCGATTAACAGACTGTGAGAACAATTCGGTAAACTTTTCTATTGCCTGGTCTGTTGAAATATCAGCAACAATTTCTTTGTCAATTTTCCAGTAGCTGTATATTTCATAATCAAAAGCTGCCAGGTCAAATTCAAGAAAATGTGCCGGTGGCAGGGAATAAATATTTTCAAAAAAAGTTTGCTCTTTATCATTTGCATTTTGAACATACCCCAGCGCCAGGTAGTTCAGCAGCATTTTATTATCTGTTGTTTTTTCTACCCCCACACTCCACAGGGCTTTCATTTCGCTGGCAAAAATAAAATTGCCGTTATCATGGTAAAAATAAAATGGCTTCTCACCAAAGCGGTCCCTTGCGGCAAAAAGTTTTCTTTTTTTTGCATCCCAGATAGCGAATGCAAACATGCCGTCAAATTTTTGCAGACAGTCTTCTTCCCAAAAATCAAAGGCAGCTAAAATAACTTCTGTATCAGACTTGGAGTGAAAGCGGTAGCCATGGCTGTACAGCTCATCCCTTAATTCAATGTAATTATAAATTTCACCATTGAAAGTAATGGTATATCTTTTTTCTTCTCCCTCCAGCGATGAAAAAAGAGAGCGCTGCATGGGTTGTGCCCCGGCATTGCTGAGGTCGATAATAGAAAGCCTGCGGTGGCCTAATGCAACAGCACCGCTCTCATTAATCCAGTGTCCTTCACCATCAGGGCCACGGTGCTGCAGGGTATCCGTCATTTTTTGGATACTCCGCAACAGCATGATCCTGTCTTCAATACCTTTTTGACCATGATTATTTAAGATGCCTGCAATTCCACACATATTGTAAATATCAAAAAAAATCCCGTCAATACAGACGGGATGATAAAATTATCAATATTTGAATTTTAAAAAGTGATTGGCAAATTTACTTTTATATTATCCCATGCCATTATCAGCGAAGCGCCGGTAACCGATTTTTCAAATGCCATTACAAAATATTCAAGTATTTCGGTTTGTTTTTGTACCGGCACATCCAGCCTTGTTACATCTTTGTTTTCATCGTATTTGAAAGAGCCCCAGGTGTCAGTCTCCCGGTTTATGATCATGGTCCATTTTTCTGCATACGGAATGCAGTAAATAGTGTACCGTCCCTTCTTCACTTTTACACCACCAATTCTTACGTTTTGAAAAAATTCTATTTCGCTTGCTTCATTGGCACCAAGCCTCCATACTTTGCCGTATTCTAATAATTCACCAAAAATTGCCCGGCCATTTTTTTGTGGCCTGCTGAAGATTACCCTTGCCACCAAAGGCTCCGCAGCTTTGTCCTGAATTTTTAAAACAGGGTAGCCGCTGGGATAATAACTCATGTCCATCGGTGACTTATCCACCGGAGGCAGTTTGCTTTGGCCAATGCAAAACAAAGACGAAGCAATACAGAAAGCAAATACAATAATATTTTTCATGCTGTTAAAAGATTAGTGCTGCAAAACTAAATGTTTTCGGCTATGCATAAAGTTTTGTTGCTGTAGTTTTTTATACCGCAGGTAATAATCTGGCTTATGCAATCTGCAGCCATTCTTTTGTAAACTGTTTTAAAGAAGGAAAAAATTCCAAGTAATACTGTTGCAAAGAGTCGTACTCTTTTTCAAAAATGGTAAATGCAATGGCGCTTTCCTGCAGGTATGCAGACCTGCGTACAAGGCCGGCAAAGCTTTTCTCAATGCCAAATTTATCTTTGTAATGATACAGCCAGTTTTGTGATTGCATGTATGGAAGCATCTGTAAAAATTTTTCGGGCAGGTATATTTTATTTTGCTCTAAAATGCTGTAAGCTGTTTCAGCAAAAGAGTTAAGCGCTTCGCTATTCGTAAATTCATTTGTATCATTCGCCAAAAAATGATCGTACACCACATCAATAAAAGCCCCGGCATACAAGCGGTATTGTGGCCTGAAAAATTGTTTTGCCGCATGTGTTACGGCGTGGTGGTCTGTAAATTCATCAATAGCTCTGTGCAGCATAATCCCTCTTTGAATAGTTGCAGGATAATCAAATTTGCTTTTGCCTTTTATATAATCACTGATCATATTACCCACCAATATGGAAGGCTGATTAAATGAAAGGTATGCATGTGCCAGCAGGTTCATAAATTGCTCTTGCTACTTTTTATAAAGATAAACTGTTTGTAAATGGCAACAGGGTTTTCGCCAACAACCAGATTTTCATCTGCCGAAATAAATGTGGTTTGATGTTTGAACGGGTAGTTTGTAACTTACAATACTTAACTATTATTCAGCTGCATGGAAAATCGCCAAAATCATAAACTCAACCGCTACCTTTTTTTAGCATTTATCATTTTATTTGCCATCCTGCTTTTGTACAGCATGGCAGAATTTTTTACCGCCTTTCTGGCTGCTGTAATGTTTTATGTGCTGAGTAAGCCATTAATGGAATACTTAACCAAACGAAAGGGATGGAGAAAAAATAATGCAGCTATTTTGGTGATCGTCGTTTCGTTTTTTATTATTCTTTTGCCTTTGCTACTGGTGGGCAGCATGTTGTATAAAGAGGCCGCCATGGTGGCTGCCAATCCCCAGGCTGTTATTCAGCCATTAAAAGAACTGGATGCTAAGTTTAGCCAAAAATTCCATGTGAGTATGTTATCCGGCGATAGTTTCAGCAATATTCAAAAATATGCCACCAGTGCGGTGTCGATGGTTTTAAATACCGGGTTAAATTTTTTCAGCAGTGTTACCATGATGTATTTTTTCCTATATTTTTTGCTGATAAATATTAACCGGTTAGAAGCAGCCATTGTTTTTTATCTCCCTTTCAAAAGAAATATGATTGAAGTATTTGGCAAAGAGCTGGTGGCTCAGACAATTAGTAATTCGGTAGGAGTACCATTAATTGCAGTAGTACATGCGCTGCTTGCATGGGCAGCTTATTCTATCAGCGGCCTTGGGCAGGCAAGTTTTTGGGCAGTCCTTACCGGGTTTGCTTCCATCATACCCATTATAGGTACAGGGCTGATCTGGATACCCGCCGCTATTTATTTGTTTGCCACCGGCCATACCTGGCAGGGAGCTTTTGTATTTGGGTGGGGATTGATTGTTATTGGGGCAAGCGATAATGTTATCCGTTTTTTATTAGCCAGGAAAATGGCAGATATCCATCCAATTGTGACAGTTTTGGGTGTTATCATGGGGCTGAAGTTTTTTGGTATCACCGGTTTAATATTTGGGCCATTGATTATTTCTTATTTTTTGATACTACTAAAAATATATTATGTGGAGTATCAAAAACCCATTATAGAGAAGAAGCATACCCGGACCCTTTTACCTACCTATTTTAATCTACCTTTCCTGCAGCCAGGCGCTAAGTCAAAAGAGAAAAAATAAAAAATAGGAACTTCAGCAGTATAATTTTATTGGTATTAAAAACAATGGCTGCTTTTAAAAAAAATATACTTTTGCCCCCTAAATAAAAATAACATGAGCCAAGGACCCGTTTCAAATTTCATAGAACATCATTACCGCCACTTTAATGCAGCCGCTTTAATGGATGCAGCCAAAGGATATGTAACGCACCTGGATGAAGGTGGCAAGATGATGATAACACTGGCCGGAGCAATGAGTACAGCAGAGCTGGGATTGAGCCTGGCAGAAATGATACGCCACGATAAAGTATCCATCATCAGCTGCACCGGTGCCAACCTGGAAGAAGATATCATGAACCTGGTGGCACACAGTCATTATAAAAGAGTGCCTAACTACCGTGACTTGAGTCCGCAGGAAGAATGGGAACTGTTGGAAAATCATTACAACCGTGTTACGGACACCTGTATCCCGGAAGAAGAGGCATTCAGGCGGTTGCAAAAACATATCCATCAAATATGGAAAGATGCTGATGATAAAGGCGAACGATATTTTCCGCATGAGTACATGTACAAAATGTTATTAAGTGGTGTGCTGGAACAGTATTATGAGATAGATCCAAAGAACAGCTGGATGCTGGCAGCAGCACAAAAAAACATTCCGATTGTAGTGCCAGGTTGGGAAGACAGTACGATGGGAAATATTTTTGCCTCCTATATTATTAAAAATGAAATGAAGGCCAGCACCATGAAAAGCGGTATTGAATATATGGTGTGGCTGGCAGATTGGTACAGGAATAATTCACCCGGTAAAGGGGTTGGATTTTTTCAAATAGGCGGAGGTATTGCCGGCGATTTTCCTATCTGTGTAGTGCCCATGATGTACCAGGATTTGGAGTGGCATGATGTGCCTTTCTGGAGTTATTTCTGCCAGGTTAGCGACAGCACCACTTCTTATGGATCGTACAGTGGCGCTGTGCCAAATGAAAAAATTACCTGGGGCAAATTAGATATCAGTACCCCTAAGTTTATTGTGGAAAGTGATGCCACTATTGTGGTGCCGCTAATTTTTGCCTGGATATTAGGCTGGTAATAAATACAAATTTTTAGAGTAAAAAAAGGCTTGAAAAATCCTTCTTTTTATTTTTGGGAAGGGGATATTTTATAATCAGATTTAACTGCCTTTTTCTTTTTCAATCAAACTGCCTTTTATCCTGGCAAGTGCATTTTTTGCTTCTATCAATTCCAGCTTAAGTGCATGTACTTCGGGATGTTTTGTTTCCAGCAGCGCCTCGGTTTCTTCATAGTTTTTTTGCATCAGCATAATGTCGCTATCCATTTGGCGTGTTACTTTTTCTGCTATTTCCAGTTTTTGATTAAGAGCCAATTCTGTTGCCATTTTTTTTTGATGTGCTACTGCCAGTTCTTTTTGCAGTGTTTCTTTTATTAATCGCTCACTCTCCAAAAAACCACTGGTGCTTTTAAGTTCCCTCCTTTCTTTGCCAAGTTTATTAATATTGATTACCCATGAAATTACAAAGCCTGCAATAAATGCCAGTATAATATAAATGATGGTCAGTGTCATAATCGAACTTGGAATTTTGCCACAGCAAAAATATTTCAATTATTGTACCTCGCCGTACTATTTTTTTAATGTTGACAATATCAGGCAGTTTGCAGTAACATACTTTGATAGATATGTTTTTTTCTGCGGCTCATTTGTATTACATCTCCATTGCTCAGGGTTATCAGGTTGGCACCATGCACATTGGTAATGTATAGCCTGTTTATAAGATGGGTGCGGTGGATACGGCAAAAAGTTTCTTCTGGCAAAAGATCCTGGAACCAGTGCAATACCTTGGCCACCACCAAAGGTTTCTCATTACTAAAAAATATTTTGCAGTAATTACTGCTGGCCTCAATACGGATGATGTTTTCTTCCAAAACTGTTTTGGTGCCTCTGTTGGTAGGAATTAATACATATTTCATAATCTGATTTTTTAAATAAGTTTTTTAAGAATAATACAGACTTGATATTGTAAAGATTCAATAAAGAAGGATAAAGAACAATACCCCCTTTAGGGTATATTTTAAAAGCTTTTCAAAAGCAGGACTTCATGATTTCCTCTGGCAATGAATGCCGGTTCAAAAATTACTGCGTTACAGTCAATGGTGCCTGCAATATTATACCGCTGCCGGGTTTTACTTCTACACTGCTTTTTACAGAAAGTGCTTTTTTATTAATGAATTGCCGGTTGCCATTTTTTGTTCCTGCATTCACAATGAGTCTGCCTATTTTATTGGGGAATAATAATCCGCCAAAGCCGTCTGCATTTTTACTGGCAATGATTGATGTATTAATTCCCAACACAAGCGTGCTGTTGTTGCCAAAATCATAAGGGCAATTAAGTGACTGGCTGGCTGCACCATAAGGCGGATTATTTATTTGCATTGTACCGCCTGAAAAATTAAATGATGTCATTCCTGTTGCAGCTTCAAACAATGCAGTACTGTCGGCAATGCTCATTTCCCTTATGCCTTTGTTAGCATCAATGGTTAATGTGCCGCCGCTCATGCTAAAGGTTGACGAAGCGTTATGTCTTATCCTTCCGTTAACATACAGCCCACCGTTAGATATATTTAATGTACCATAATTATCGGCCATATTAAAACCTTCATCTGCCTGCCCGAGTTGTAATGTATCCAATGCATTATTGATTGTAAGTGTGCCGCCACTGCTAATTTTAAGCGATCTGATTGTGATAGATGTATCAACTGTTACACTGTGACCTGCATTAATAACAACCGAATCACAAATATCCGGCACAATGCCCTTGCTCCAGATAGAAGGATTTTTAAAACTGCCGCCTGCAATGGTTTTATTGATACAGTTAAAATTGTAAGGCATATATGTTCTTAACACAACTGAATCAGTAAAGCCTTTATAAGTAAAATTTGCAATGGCAGCACCTTCTTTTAATGCACTGAAAGATTTGCTGGCAGTATCATACGATAAAGTATTTACAGAATCTACAGAGGCGTTAATATTCGGATCGTTGTTAAGCAATCTTATCCATTGATTGTTGTATTGTGCTTCACACACAGGAAAGTAAGGCTGCCCCGCCCTGATAGATACCACTTCTTCTGTTATCCTAAAACCCTGCAGCGGTGCCAGATTATTTGTTGCTACAGAGATGGTATCCACATAATAATTCAATCCAGTTCTGGGGTCATTTTCATACACTGCAGTTGCCCATACTTTATTATTTGTAAAAGTAGGATCCACAGAAAATATCACTCCCTGTTGTGCAAATATTTTATTTACTTTAAATGAATCAACAGATTGAAAATGGATGGTAATGTAAGCCAGTCTTGTAGTGTCTTTTACCCTGAACTTTACTCTGATGATACTGTCTGCCAGGACAGTGCTGCCGGCAAGTGGTGCATCAATTTTTATTTTAGAGGTATCGTAAAATGTTTGTATTACAGGCTCTGCTAAAGGCCTGTTTTGATTGCCATTACCTTGAGCCGGCCTTAGTAATAGTGGTGTTTCCGGATCTGTATTGGCTGGTATTTCATCTGCAAACACATTGCTGCTAAGCCGGGTATTGAGTAATTGAAAAACCCGTTGCCCTATGTCCTTCCTGCTTGTAACAGCGCTGTGATTACCATTTACGCCAATAATATTGACAGTATAATAAAATGGAAGGCCGCTAAATGGCACTACAGGAATTTTAACTGTTATGGTATCATTACCCAAAAACTTTGAGATATGTGGGGCTGTATTTTCATCTTGCTGAGCCGTTTGGCTTTTTACCGGCACTACTCCGTCGCTGTACGATAGATAATTATTATAACCCCTTTTGGCCGACATCCAGTTTAAAAAACTGGCAATGGCTACTTCTGATTCCTGAGCTAAAATATTTCTTAAATATGCACGGGTTGCTTCTGCGGTGGCAGGGTCAAACACATCAGGATTGTATGTTTGGGCATATTCAATTTGTATTAAAAGTTTGTATAGTTTACTTAAATAATAATCTACCGTACCCAGGTTTTCAGAGTATTTTACCCAATTTAAATTACTCATTATTATATGGTATTTAGCCGGTGTTTTAAGCATATTTATCCCACCCCTTGCATCAGTTACCTGTAGGTTGTTTACAGCATCCGTAGCCTTAAAATCACCTAACAAATTAATAGTGCCATTACCAACAGGTTTGAGCAAGCCACCCAGTAATTGTGGCGATTGAAAATAGACGTATAAATCATTCAGCAATACTTTCATTGGCCCCTCGGCCTTTGGAATAAACTCATCAAAAACATCAGCTATTGGGGCTCCATTGTGCGGAGTGTTGAGCGTAATAATTTTATGAGTAAACCCTTTGTTATAAGTCTTATATGTATAAGGGTCACCTGCCTTTGCAAAGAATTTATCGGAGTATAATCCTATGGCAGTTCTTATCATTATACCGCCCATGCTGTGGCATATATAATCCACCTGGTTAGTGGCATAGCGTAAGTCATTCCGCATTGTTAACAGATTTCCCTGTAGTGTATTCAATCTATCTAGGCTAAATATATTGGAGTTTAAATCTCCGCCCACCAACTGTGCCCCATTTTTTTGAAATACCCCAATAGGGTCCATTTTTAGTGCCCTCTTATAAACAAACAACGGACTGTTTACAAAAGTAATATAGTTGCCAAAATAATTATGGCTTAAGCCTCCCCAAGCACTCGGGTCGCTTGCAAGGCCATGCACAAACAATGTTGGCGGACGAACAATGCCTATTTTATATTCCTGTGTATCTTTTTTATTATCGAGGTAAGTAGCAATGATTGTTAGCTTTTCAAAACGCCTGCTCAAATAGGCATAGTCGCTGGTACTGTCATTACAAAAATCATCTGGAGAAACATACCAGAACCAGAACTCACCTGGTGCCCCTGGCCTTACATCTGCACTATTTATAAGTACATTGTTTGATGTGCCTGCAGATGCTTCTTCGCTATACCTGTCAATCACCAGTGCTTTTTTAAGCTTACCTCTTGTATTTGCTTCCACAACGTTATAATCTTTAAGAAATACATTTACCTCTTTAATATCAGGCAATGTGTCACTTCTTTTTTTAATTTTTAAATAGATACGGGATACGCCATCAGCAGCTACACCAATGGGTTGGTTAACTGAATAGGGGAAACTGTAATCCCAAATCATGTCAACTTTAATTTTGTAATTATACTTCATGAACGTAATACCGGCATCAGAAGTAACAATCATACGGCCACCCGGTTTATCATACACAATGCCTGTTATGTTATTTGAAGGAAGCCCTTCTGTTGTAGTAATCCTTTTGTAGAAAGTAATATCAGTTACATCACCACCATTATCAAATATTACTAAGCCATTTGATGTACCTATATAAATATATCCAAACTCATCACTTGTGATAGCATTAAAATTTATCGTACTGCCCGGGGTAATCACAGAAGGCATGTTAATCGCTTTCCATGTGCTTCCAATTTTTACAACCACACCTCCGCTTCTGAACCCAACCCAACGCCTGCCCTCCCTGTCTGTGTACATGGCTGTGGTACGGAAGCCAGCAGGCAATACGCCCCTTGTACTGGTATCATCCGTATAAACCCTTGCCTGGTTATTATAGTAAAGCCTTTTATTATCAAAAGCACCGTTTTGGTCCCAGCCGCCGAGGTGCTGCCCCGTCAAAGCATCATACCTTAGTATTTGTGTGGTGCTTCCTGTTGCAATAGTATAATTTGTTTCAGCGCCAATCCACACTTCATCCCTGTCGCCGCAGGCAGTATAGCAGGATGGGGTACCTGCACTTACAAGATTGGTATTAGGGAAAACCTGCAGGCCTAAATAATCTTTTTGAAAGTTGCCGGAAAGTGTATCCTGCCATTTTGAAAATCCACCAGCAGCAGTATTGCCGGATGTTGTATAAGTAGCCTGCGGCACCCATATTTTTCTTTGCCCGTTTGATGGACTATTCACTGTATCAAGATAAAGGCCACGTACATTTCTTGATGATAAAAAATTACCTGTACTGAAGAATTGCATTCCGGCATCGGTGGTATCTGGAAAATAATTTACCCCACCTGCTGTGTTTGAGCCGCCTCCTACTAAACCCGATGTGCCCGATTGGGCAATCCATATCCCGCCTTTTTTATCATTCTGTATTTGGTTGATAAATACATTGGTAAGTTGCGATGATTTTGTCCATGCCTTTCTTGCAGTATCAAACCAGTAAAGACCCTGGTATTGTGTACCCGCCCATATACGGTTACCTTTGCCAATCCATGCACACTTAAAATTATTTCCTGAAAACACAGGCGTGTTGGTTGAATTGTAGTTGGTAAACTCGTAACTGAATTGTGCAGAAGCAGATATGCAAATCAGCAGTAAGATAAAAGGCAGTACAATTTTCTTCATAAAAATTATTTCAATGATGATATCAGGAAAAGTTTACCTGTTACAAAAAAAATTATTACAACGATTTTTCAGGTATGAAAGATTTATATGAAAGTATTAAGCATTGCAGTCCCGTTCAATACATAATTTGTGGTAGAGCTTATTAAAAGGGATTCCCTATTTTTTTATCTGACCAATAGCACATTGCCCTTCATTTCAATCACTCTCCCATTTCTTCCCCTGCCCTTTATCATCCATATATAATTTCCCACCGCCTGTGGCTTTCCTTTGAAAGTGCCATCCCAGCCTTTGTTCCATTGGCTGGTTTCAAACAACAGTTCGCCATAGCGGTTGAATATTCTGAAGTATTCTGTTGCTGCAATGCCAACCGGTATGGGGCGGAACACATCATTATTACCATCACCATTTGGTGAAAATGCATTGGGTATATAATAGGTGATGCCATCGTATGCTTTTATCCAAACCGTATCATACCCAACACATCCTGCAATATCTTTTACTATCACAGTGAGCATTGTACTGTCTGCATACAGTATTGCAAGAGGATTGGCTATATATGGGTTATTTAATAATGAACCGGGCGACCATGTGTAATCAACACCACCTGTTGCAAACAATTGATGGGGCAAGCCAACTAATGCAATGGTATCGTTGCCAGCAAATGCTTTCACTGGCAATTGAATGGTAACAATAATTGAATCACTCGCTTTATAATTACATCCATAACCATCGGTAACAGTAATGATATATGCCTGTGTGGCAATTGGTGCAACTACCGTTGATGCAGAAGATGGATTTCTTATACCTCCTTCATTCACCGGAACCCATTCATAAGTAACGGGTGCTGTAATGTTTGTTACAGTTGCATATACGGAAGTTGAATCTTTATCACAAATAGCAATATCATCACCGGCATTTACTACAGGCAATGGATAATAAATTAATTGAACTGGTTTAATTAAAAAACATCCGTTGGCATCTGTTCCTTTTATATAAAATGTTCCATCAGTTGCTGTAGCAGGTGTTGTATAACTAACGGTTGCCTGTGCATTCTGCCAATAAGTAAAAGTGAGATTTGCCGAAGAACCTGTTGTACTAGGAGCAGCCGTAAGGTCAAATGTTTGTGGAGAACATATTGGCCCCTGGTTGTTGGTAACAACTGTTGGGTTGGAAACAAATGCCATTGTTACTAATGCAGTATCAGAACAGCCCAAAGCAGTAGTACTTATCAATTGATAAACACCTGCGGCTGATACTATGTGGGATACGCTAACTGGAATATTATTAAATGTCCAGTTATTAGTGGCCCCGGTTAACGTATAAAGTGTGTCAAGATAAAGGCTGTTGCCGTTGCAAACATTAACGGCTTTATCATTTCCAAGATTTGGTTTTGGGCTAATGGCCAGTGCTACTATGGCTGTATCACTGCAGCCTTGTGCGGTGGTTGCAATTAACTGGTAAGTTCCAGCAAGTGATACAAGCGCCGGGTTAGCAACTGCAACATTATTTTTTGTCCAGCTTGCTGTAAGCCCTGTTGTATTGTAAAACGATGTAAGATTGATTGTTCTTCCATCACAAATGCTGATAGTGGTGTCCCTTCCAAGCGATGGTTTATTATTAACTGTCACAGTAACAACAGCAGTATCCTGGCATCCTGTTGAGTTTGTAACTATTAATTGATATGCCCCCTGTGCTGCAATGACTGATGGATTATTTATTGCAACATTATTCAATGTCCAGCCTGCACCAAGCCCGGCAGTTGAATAAACAGCAGTAAGATTGAATGTATTACCATTGCAAATACTTACCGCTGTATCATTGCTCAATGAAGGTTTTGGATTGTAAGTAAGAATAACTAATGCCGTATCTGAACAACTAAAGCTATTTGTTACTGTTAGTTGATATCCCCCTGCAGCTAATACCAACGAAGGAGTTGTAACTGTTATGTTATTCAAAGTCCATCTTGGCGTTAAACCAGTAGTATTATAAAGAGTGGTAAGATTATAAGCATTGCCAGTGCAAACACTCACAACCGTATCATTACCCAGCGATGGTTTAGGATTGTAATTAATAGTTACAAAAGCGGTATCAGCACAATTTGAAGTATTATTTGCAATTAACCTGTAAACCCCATTGAAAGTAACTGCTGCTGGATTGCTGACCACCACATTGTTTAATGTCCATGAAGTGGTTAAGCCTGCCGTATTATAAATGACTGTGAGGTCAACATTACTACCCTGGCAAATGCTGATGGCACTATCATTGCCCAATGCTGGTTTTGGATTAATGGTAAGCGTCAGCACTGCAGTATCGCTGCAGGATAAACTGTTGGTTGCAATCAATTGATAAAAACCATTTGCATTAACTGCAGATGGATTTGCAACAGCCACTCCGCCAATCGTCCAGTTTATTGTAAGATTGGTTATGCTGTAGGCGTTATTCAAATTGTAAAAGGTTCCCTGGCATATACTTACAGCCGTGTCATTACCAAGATTTGGTTTTGGGCTATTGGATAATGTTAGCCTTGCTGTATCTGAACAGCCATCTGCATTTATTGCTATTAATTGATAAATGCCCGTTGCATTTACTGAAGAAGGAGTAGCAACAGTTGCTGAACTAAATGTCCACATTGGTGAAAGCCCGGTGGTGTTGTAAGCTGTGGTTAAATCAAAATTAGCTCCGCTGCAAATACTTGCAGTTGCATCATTGCCTAAAGATGGTTTGGGTTTTACAGTAACGTTTACAATTTGTATAATGCTATCACAACCTAAATAGGAAGGAATTGTATCCCTGTAACTGCCATTGGCGTTTACAATTAATCCCCATGGTAATGTAATATTTGAACCTGAGCAAATACTTGTGTCGGTTGTATTTGTCACTGGCGGGGCAGAACCTGAAATTGTAATTGAATCACTGGTGCTACAATTAGCAAAATTTACTTTTACCCAATAAAGGCCGGGCCTTGTTACATTAAATGTATTCCTCGATGAGCCATCCTGCCATTGGTAAGATATAGCGCCGGTTGAGGCTCCATTCAATACAAATGGATTTTGTGCCAGGCATAAGGTGGTATCACGACCCAAATTTGGTTTTGGGTTAATGCTTACAGTTACTTTTCTTATCAAACTGTCGCAGCCTGTTCCATATCTTAATGTATCATTATAAATACCAGATGTATTTATAGTTATTCCCCACGGTAACGTTAACGATGAACCTTGGCAAATGCTGGTATCAGTATTTTGTGTTACGGGTGCAGGATAACCTCCAATATCAACCGTATCCTTTACAATGCAACTGCCAAAGTTTATGGTTACATTATATTGTCCCGGCTGTGTTATTTTCAAGGTATCAGCAAGACTTCCATCCTGCCATGAATAGGATTGTGCGCCTGCGGTAGTGGCTCTTAAAATGTAACCGCCACCAGATAAGCATACAGTGGTATCAGCACCCAATGGTTTTGCAGTGCTTACATTATTTACAACAAATGAATCCCTATAGGTACAGGTAAAATATTTTATATCTGCCCAATATACTCCCGGCATACTTACATATATAGATGAAGAAACGGCACCTGTATTCCATTTGTATGTTTCACCCTGCCCACGGCTTACGCTTACAGACACAGAATCTGCACAAAGAATAATATTTTGTAGTGGCCTTGAGCTAATATTACTAATCGCCACTTTCACTGTATCCCTGCTGGTGCAGCCATTGTAATCAATCTTCACCCAGTAATCATTACTGCCGGTGGTTGAAATAGTTAATGAATCATCGCTGCTGTTATCGTTCCATAAATAAATAGCACCCGGATGTGATGTAGCTACTAACGTTACCGGTAAGCCGTTGCAACTAGCAATATCATTTCCAAAATCTATAAATGGCCTGCGGGGCACAGTGAATGTTTTTGTAACAGAATCTTTTTTACCACAACTGATATTTTCAACAACCAATTTAATACTATAGGTACTGTCGTTGGGTAAGGCAGGATAAAAGAAATAAGGTGATACATCTGTTGATGTTTGATTGTTATATCCCAAAGACCATTTATATCTGATGGATGTTCCGTAAGTGGAGTAATTCACAAACTTTACGGAATCATCTTTTGTACAATCAAACAGTGGTATAAAATTGGCACTGGCAAGGCAATTAGCCAACGGCGCACAGGTATCTGCATGTGCAATGGCAGATAACTTTAAATCTATTGTGCCGGTTACCTGCTGGTTGAATTTTGAAATAGGTGTAAACACCTGCACATAATAACTCTGCCCAGGTGCTAAACATTGATATGTGTTTTGCGTTAATGCATCCAGCACACAACTCTGCTCTTGCATAGCGCCACAGTCGCCGGTCATCAGCCTGTATTTGATATCGCTTGATGAAGCGTTTGTATTCTCAACTAAAAAAGTTGTTACATCCAGTGTATCTGTGCCGCCAATATCCATACGGAACCAGCTTGATTTATAATCGGAAGTGGTGGCCCCCTGCGGACAGGTAAGCTGCGGTCCAAATTCACCATAGTCGGTACCGATAGTATGACAATCCACCAGCACATTAGCAGTAACAGAACCAGGCCCATTGATTGCCGCCGGCACAGCCCTGCTGCAGAAATCACCCACTACTTCTACCAGTTGTATTTCAGGATATACATAAGCATTTACCTGGTCGCAACCGGGAAGCAGCAAGTAGTAAGTGCCGGGAGAAACACAGGTTTCTGCCCAATAAGTATTATCTGCGCTATATGCTCCATGATAACCCTGTATTATTAAACCATTAGAAGTTGAATCGCCGGCAACAGTTTGCCTGAATAACTGTACATCATAATAATCCTGCTTACGGGTTCCGTTTACATAAATCCTGTACCGTACATTTCCTGTTATTGTTGGATTAAATTTGTACCACAAAATTTTTTGACACTGTGATGAATTGTTATAATAATAAATAGGATCAGTTGCATCTTTTGTGGCACAGGAATAATTGTCAACATCACCCTGAAATGTGCCAACACCAACGGTGCCCAAATCACCAGCTAAAGAATAATGGTCATGCTTTGGAAGAACTAAATTAACAGAGTCAATGAGTACAGAAACCTCTGCTTGTGTATTGGGCAATGTGCCACCATTTTCATAAGGCTCGGCGTAAACATTTTCAACCAGCACATAATACCTAGTGCGGATGGAGCTGCATGGATCCCTGTAAAACTGAACTGAGTTATAAAGGTTGGCGCAATAATACCAGTTTTGGAGATTGGTGGCAATGGGGCGTAACCCCTGTGCAACTGTTGAATCAAGTTCTCCTGTACTTACTACTGTGCTAAATGGTAAACTGGCATCTGCATTACTTTGATAAACTGTAAATTTTTGTTGATATTCCCTTCCTGGAGTTTTACTTTCCACCTTTACACTTACATAACCGGGATCATTAATTACAAATGTGTACCACAAGTTTCTTCTTGACACATTGCCTGCGGCAAAAGCAGAATCATACAAAGGTTTATTTGGGCCGCTGTTGTAAACATTCGGATTCAGCAGGACAGGACCACAAACAGGTTCTGTTGGGTCTGACGCTGCAGCGCCGGTAGTACAATAAAATAAATCATTACTTGGCGCCCTGCTGCTGTTCAATGGATTTACATCCCCCACTTTGCCATTGTGCCATGCAGAGTCTGGCGGTACTGCACCAAAGTCATAAGCATTGTTTGCATAATCAAAACGGGAGTAACCAATCTTATCAATATAAACAGAAGGGCTTACAGACTGGCATATATTATTATCTTTTGCAAAAATCACCAGCGTATAAGTGCCCGGTTGAAAAAAGCAATACTGAATATAGCCAGCACTGCTGTTGCATGACTGGATGGGTGTTAAAGTATTAAACTGCAATGAATCGGCACGGACATCTTTATCATACAATGCAGCAAAATACCCGCCTGCATTTATCTGCAGAAAACATTGCTGTGTTGTTTTAAATACATAGTATGCTACCCTGTTGGCTGTATTTTCACATGATACAATGGGGTGATTTGAAAAAGGCGTATCGAGTGTACAATTAAAATGTTCAGTTGGCAATACATAAGTTGTATCCGTCCGTGGATAAGCCGGTGTGCTGTTTACCCTGTTTACGAATTGAATTAAATGGGGTGCATTACCCACCATTACAGACGCTTTATATGGCCTGTTGAATTGTGGACCCAGACAGGTAGGCGTAACTGTTACATTGTATTCATCCCTGTAACTTACTGCACTGTTATACCTTCCTTCCAGGTTCAAGCTCCTGAATGTACTGTCGTAACTCGGGCCCTGGTTGTAAGACACAACGGTATACCATCCTGCAGGCAATAAGTTACAACCTGCTGTTGTTCCTGCGCTGTAACCAAAACAATTCCATTGCCCTCCTACAGGAGATAGGGCAGCAAGACCATCTGTAGCTTTGCCATAAAACAAGGTTTTAGTGCCCTGGGCTAAACCGAAGCAATACCAATAGCCGGTGCTTTGAATTTGCAATAAAGTGGGGTGGTTTAAATAAAATTGCCGGTATATAGCTTTAGTCGCCGGCCTGCCACCTACATCACAAGGGGCATATCCATTGATAGCAACAGCATTGTCATCACAACTCCAGGCATCAAGGTCTGACTTAATGGTACCACCACCCGGACCCAATGTATCCCATACACTTCCGAGATCCTGTGCAGTAAAGGGGCTGATATGTTTGGTTCTTGTTCTTACAAAAGTAAATACGGGTTTATCCACTCTTCCCACATCTGCATCGCCACCCATGGTGGTAAAAGTGTAAGTGCCGGGTATTACACAGGCTGTACGGTTGGTACAGTTTGTATTCCAATCCATGCATTCAGTTTTTGGAATGAGACCGGATACCTTATCAGGAAAAACAAATACATTTTGTGCAGTGGCGAGTGCATTAGCATCACCGCTATATAATCTGTATCGCCATGGGGAATAATAAACACCTGACAGATTTGAAAAATCAACGATACCACTATCACCAATTGCAAACTCACGGTACATTACCTTATTGTTTACAGGACTACAGGTTATATCAACAGGTCTCAACGTATTTTGACATCCCATTGTATCCGAAACGGAAGAATAAGGAACACCATCGGCCAATGGCTGCATTACATTGCCCACCAGGTTGATACTGTCAAATGCACCTGCTGCATTCAAAGAATATTTGTTGGCAGCTTTACGAATGTATGCTGTCATATCCAGCCGGAAGCTGGTGCCTAAATTACTGCTGAGGCATTGTTCTGCATTATATGTTGGTGTGCCATAAGTAAAATAATTGTATGGATATATGTACTCCTGGCCTGATACCTGCACAGTATAATCTCCCGGCTGCAGGCAATCAATTGTTCCATAATAATTGAATACACCAATAATATTTGAAGTATCGAAACCAGTACAATTATTTGTAAGCCTCTGCTTATATACCCTTACCAGTGGTTGGGGCCCACATTGTGTAACGTAACTACTAAAATAAACAGCAGAGGTATTCGTCAAAGTAAAAGTAAAAAAGCTGCTGAGGTTATATTTTCCACCGTTGTACACAATGCCCGTATCTGGCAACGATGGATTGCAGACAGATGTATTGTGCCTGCTGTTGCAGCCCCATACATCATTTACTGATGTAAGTGTACCAGCGGGTGATGCAGGTAAATTTCCAATAGCGTTGGGTGCAGGTACTGCTGATAAAATTGGCTTTGGGGCATTTGTAGGTACTTGCCCTCCTGTTAAAATTCCAATGCGAATATCATCAGCAAAATCCCGTTTTATAAAAATCTGTATGCTGTAAACAGTTCCCGTATCCAGATCGCTGCATTTGTAAATCCTGTAGTCTGCATAATATCCATCGGACTGAAGAGAGTCACAACCATCAACCGTTACCAGTGAATTGATTGGTGTATTTACTGCATCACCTTTGTATAATGTATAACCAAATTTTCTTTTTATTGCCAGGTTATTGTTAGAAGGGAAATAAGTACTGGCTCCGGTACCTGATAATTGTACCACGATATAATCAAAATAAGATGGTGTTTTAAAAGTGAGCCATGCACTTTTATTATACTCATAAGGATTAGCAAAAGCGCTGCACACCTCTGTTGCATCTTCTATTGACTGGCATTCGGTATTGAAATCAATTTTATGTGCATAATACCCAACTGTTCCAAAAGCATAAGCCTGGTTGGGATGATCATAAGCTGCACCTGTTTGGTCTGATATTTCTATCTGCACGGTAACAGGGCCGTTGGCATTAAAGTTAGCGGAGACCTGTATGTAATATTCACCCGTGGGAACACAGGGATGATAAGTGTTTCCAAAAGTTACAATGGGAGTAAGTTTTGTGCTGATGTCTGCATTGGTGGGCAAACAGTTACTGGTTTGATAAACTGCAAAACCTGCATCACCTGCTGTAATCGTTGTGCCGGGTTGTGTCAAAGTAACCCTTACTGCCCTTATGCTTGCAATACTGAATTTAAACCACACCGATTTTTTATCAAGCCCTGCAACAAAGATGGCAGGAGCAAATGTTTCGCCTGTTTGTACGGTTGCAGACCTAAGGTCTGCCTGTGAAGAAATAAAAGTGCCCAGGCCAAAACCAGCATTGGGAATATTTATCAATGCAGCAGATGCACACTCATCATTGGCAGGAACTTGTGCATTGCAAATGCCTGCATATAAAAATATTAGTGGTAACAAAAAAAGCCTGCTATGCTTTTTACATTTATTTAAAAATGGTAAAATTATTTTCATGCAAATCTTTTTATTGAAGCCTGTAATTAATTAGGTGGGCATCATAGCCTGCATCATTTATTTTATTTGGTATGGCAGGATATTAAATTAGAATGGATGGGAGATTTTATTTTACTGCTGATTATTTGATAAAGTTTCAACTATTGCACTGTTTAATAAATACTTAATTTGTAGTACTGCATTTTGAAGCCATAAATAATTTGTATAATTGTATAAGGACCAAGCCATAAAAAAAGAAATGAAGATCATTCAATACATATTATTTCTCAGCCTGTTTTTATTTTCTGTTTTATTGTGCTATCCGCAAACAAAAATTATTGAACAATTAAAGCAGGATATTTCAAAAGCTGCCACAGAAGAACAAAAAATACAGGCAATTTTTTTATTATGCGATCAGGGATATTCCCTTCACCCTGATACTTTAATGTGGTATGCACAAAAAGCAGGAAGTATGGCACTGGAAATGAAAGACAGGCTTTCTGAGGTAAAAGCCATGTACTATAAATCTGCAGCACTTACTAACAAAGGGCTGACAGACTCTTCATTAAATATTGCTGATAAATGTTTGGAAATTTTAAAAAATAAAGTAACCGACCCTCTTTTATTATGCTATGTTACTAATCAAAAAGGCAGGTGCTATATAAGGAAGAACCAATACAAAGAGGCCATTGAAATGGGATACAGTGTTATCAGCATGGCTGAAAAAATAAATGATGTTTTAATGCAGGTAAAAGCTAAAACACTGATTGGATGGGCATACCTGGAAATGGGCCAGAAAAAAGAAGCGTTAACCTGGCATCTGAAAGCCTTACGCACCACTGCTGACACACTGTTGCTTGAAAAATATGCCATACTGTTCGCTAACCTTTCCACTAACTATAACGGACTCGATAAACTAGACTCCGCTTTTTATTATATCAAAAAAGGAATTAACTTTTCCCGTAAGCATGAAAACTTATTTGCTTTATCCAATTCACTGGCAATAGAATCGGAATTGTATGTGAAATCAGGACAGGCAAAGCTTTCCGAGCCGGTATTGCAGGAAGTGGTTACAATCCGAAAGCTGATTGGGGACCCGTTTTATATCGCTTCAGATATGTCGCAACTCGGTTATTACTATGCCCATTACGGGCAGCCCGAAAAGGGCATTACTATTTGTAATGAAGGCATTGCAATAGCGAAAAAATATAAATTAGATACCAAGCTTTTCTTTTTATACAGCAGCCTGGCAGATAATTATAAAGCAATGGGCAATACTGCTAAATATGCAGAAGTGCTGGAGAATATTATTATACTAAAAGACTCTGTGTATGAAAAAAACTCGGCAAACGAATTAGCAGAAATGCAGGCAAAACATGAAGTACAGAAAAAAGAAAATACCATCATTCAGCAAAAGCTTGGTATCGTTACCAGAAATTACTGGCTGTATGGATCGCTTATTTTGTCCGGTTTTTTCATTGTACTTTCTTATTTCATTTTTCAGAATTACAGGCGGAAGCAAACTATAAAAATGGAAATTGCAGTGGCCAAAGAAAAAATACTTACCAATGCTTCCATTAAAGAAGCAGAAGAAAATGAACGCAGGCGGATAGCCGCAGACCTGCATGACAACCTGGGTGTGTATGCTGCTTCCATTGTAGCCAACCTTGATACTATTTCAAACGAACAGCAATTTAATGATAGTGCGGTAAATGCACTGAAAGAACTTAACAGTAATTCACAATCAATCGTATCGCTTTTAGGAGATACCATCTGGGCATTAAAAAGAAATGAACTATCGCTGACGGCAGTAAGCGACAGGATAAAATTAGTAATACAAAAGATACAGCCCAGCTATGTAAACATCAAAATAGATGTGGAGGAAAAAATTGATGCCGATTGCCAGTTGCCGCCTGCACAGGCATTTCATCTTTTTCAAATGATACAGGAGGCTGTCATTAATGCACTGCGGCATAGTGGTTGCACAAGGGTGAAAGTAATATTTGCAGGCAGCAGCCAATGGAAAGTTTTTATTGAAGATGATGGAAGCGGCATGAAAAAAAATATGCCTGTAAAAGGCGGTGGCAATGGCATCTCCAATATGCTTAGCCGGTCAAAGGAAGCTGGTTTTAATGTGGAGTGGCAGGCCAATATGCCGACAGGTACAAAAGTAATTTTATCCCCTACTGCAAATTGATTATTTCACCCGGCAACACTTTTGCTTACTTTTATTGTATGGCCGTTAACATAGCACTTACCGAAGATAATTTTATTAACCGCAATACTTTTATGCAAAAGATAAAAGTATATCCCGGGCTGCACCTTGTTTTTTCTGCTGATAACGGGCATGATTGTCTGGAAGAATTAAAAGGCCTGCCATTACAACTGGTGCCGCAGGTAATTTTTATGGATTTGGAAATGCCGGAAATGGATGGCATAGAAACGATACAGGTTGCTAAATCAATGTATCCGCAAATACATTTTATTGTACTCACTGTTTTTGATGATGATGATAAAATATTTGAAGCCATCAAAGCAGGCGCTTCCGGTTATTTATTAAAACATGAAACGGCTGCTGTTATTAATGATGCCATCATAAATGTACTGGAGTTTGGCGGTGCTCCCATGAGCCCGGCCATTGCAAGAAAAACAATGCACCTGCTGAGCAGGTCGGTGCATGAAAAAGAAACTTCCCCCGGATCTACAGTACCAAAAATAATTACAGAGAGAGAGCATGAAATTTTGCAGCACCTCATCAACGGATGGGATGCAAAACGCATTGCATCAGAACTTAGCCTGAGTGTGTTAACCGTTCGTAAGCACATCGCAAATATTTATACCAAGCTACATGTAACTTCCAAAGCACAGGTGATTTCGCTGGCGCATAAAAATAAATGGATATAATTTTCTTTCTTTTTTTGACCTGCCCCGGTTTTTCGGGAACCCGGCAGCAGTTCTTTTATTAAGCTTCATTGGTACTGCATTTTTGTACTTTATCTTTCTATGGAGCCATCAACAATATCACAACAAACAAATTTTACTGATTGTTTTTTAAATAAAACTAATACTAACAGGTGTTAGTTTTTTAATTAAATTTGTTTTCAAAATAACACAGCATGTCCATACTTGATTTAGAAAATAATTTCCAAAAAAAGATCGATCAGGAAATAAAAATAGAACCTAAAGACTGGATGCTGGATGCATACCGCAAAACAAATGTGCGCCAGATAAGCCAGCATGCACACAGCGAAATAGTAGGTATGTTGCCCGAAGGCAACTGGATCAGCAGGGCGCCATCATTAAAACGAAAAGCCATTTTATTGGCAAAGGTGCAGGATGAAGCCGGGCACGGATTGTACTTATATTCTGCCGCAGAAACATTGGGGACATCAAGGGATGAAATGATCAACGACCTGCACAGCGGCAAAGCAAAATATTCTTCCATTTTTAATTACCCCACATTGACCTGGGCCGACATGGGAGCCGTAGGCTGGCTGGTGGATGGTGCCGCCATACTAAACCAAGTGATGCTGTGCCGGACAAGTTATGGGCCTTATGCAAGGGCAATGGTAAAGATTTGTAAAGAAGAAAGTTTTCATCAGCGGCAGGGGTTTGAATCGCTGTTAGTTTTATCAAAGGGTACTGACGAACAAAAAGCAATGTGCCAGGATGCAATCAACCGCTGGTGGTGGCCATCGTTGATGATGTTTGGTCCAAAGGATAGTAAAAGCACCAACAGCGACCAAAGCATGAAATGGAAAATAAAAAGAAAAACAAATGATGAACTGCGGCAGCAGTTTATTGATATGGCGGCAGAGCAGGTAAAATTATTGGGCATGAAACTGCCCGATGATAAATTGACATGGAATGAGCAAAGAAAGCATTACGATTTTGGAGAAATAAATTGGGATGAATTTTGGAATGTGGTAAAAGGTAATGGCCCCTGCAACAAACAAAGATTAGAAGCAAGAAGAAAAGCACATGAAGACGGGCAGTGGGTAAGAGAGGCGGCGATGGCGTATGCAGAAAAAAGGAATTCACGTTCACAACAAAAAGTAGCATAACATGAATTGCACGATAAGAAAATTTTATTATGGTGATATTCCTGAGGATAAAGCAGGAGCCAGCAATTATAAAACTGAAAGTGATAAAAACACCTGGCCTTTGTGGGAAGTGTTTATAAGAAGTAAACAAGGACTCGATCATAAACATGTTGGCAGCTTACATGCAACTGATGCACAAATGGCAATTGAAAATGCAAGGGATGTGTATACCAGAAGAATGGAAGGTGTAAGCATTTGGGTGGTGGAAAGTAAATACATCACTGCGTCCAACCCCGAAGAAGCAGGAGAGTTGTATGAACCTGCTGTAGATAAAGTTTACAGGCATCCTACTTTTTATCATTTGCCCGATGAAGTAAACCACATGTGATTAATGGATAACTTTTTAATTGATAATTGATAATGGCAATTTCATCTCAACATTTAATAGATTTTATACTAAGCCAGGCAGACACTACTTTAATTCTTTCACAAAGAAACAGTGAATGGTGTGGGCACGGGCCAGTATTAGAACAGGATATTGCCATCACTAATATTTCATTAGACTTACTCGGGCAATCAAGAAATTTTTATCAGTATGCTGCACTGCTGACTGGCGGAGATTGTGATGAAAACAAATTAGCCTATTTAAGAAAAGAAAGGGAATTTAAAAATCTGCTGTTAGCAGAACAACCAAATGGAGATTGGGGGCAAACAATTTTACGTCAATATTTATTCAGCCAGTTTCAATATTTATTATTTGAAAAATTGCAAAATAGCAATGATGAACAATTAGCTGCAATCACAACCAAAGCATTAAAAGAAATAAAGTATCATTTGCGTTGGAGCAGTGAATGGGTAATCCGCTTAGGCGATGGTACGAAAGAAAGTCATACCAGAATGCTTCATGCAACAAATGAATTGTGGAGGTACACGGGTGAAATGTTTATGCCTGCAAATTATGAAAGTATTGCCGGTGTTGATTTTTCTCTGTTAAAAGAAGAGTGGAATAAAAAAATAAAATCAATTTTTGAAGAAGCTACCTTATCAATTCCTGAAAATGTTTTTATGCAAACCGGCGGAAAGGATGGAACCCATACAGAACAGATGGGATTCATTCTTGCAGAATTACAATATGTACAAAGGGCTTATCCCAACAGCGAATGGTAGCAGCCTCCCCAACCCCTCCGAAGGAGGGGCTTAGAAAGAGTATAATAATTTAAGTGGTCTTTAAAAAAGGAAACGTTGAGTAGATCAAATTATAAAAGGAGTTTTGAATTAGCAGGGTCAGAAGTCCCTCCTTTGGAGGGATTTAGGGAGGCTCATATTTGGCAAATTCTTGAAACAGTTTGCGACCCAGAAGTGCCGGTACTTTCTATTTTGGATTTAGGAATTGTGAGAAATGTAAAGCTGTTGCCTTGCTCCCCTTTAGGGGATGGGGGCAAAGATGGGGGAATTGAAATTGTTATTACACCTACCTACACTGGTTGTCCAGCGATGGATATGATTGCGATGAATATCAAATTTGCATTGATTGAAAATGGCTATAAAAATATAAAAATCACTTCTGTACTTTCCCCGGCATGGACAACCGACTGGATGAGTGAAGCTGGAAAAGAAAAATTAAAAGCGTACGGTATTGCGCCGCCAAATGTAAAACAGCAGGTTTGTAACCATGATTTATTTGTGCCGGATAAAGCTGTGCAGTGTCCTCGTTGTAATTCTTTTCATACGCACCGCATCAGTGAATTTGGCAGTACAGCCTGTAAAGCTTTGCATCAATGTGATGATTGCAAAGAACCGTTTGATTATTTTAAATGCCATTAAATTACAGTAACTTTCGGTTGACTACTAACCCCAACAATCATGGATATTGCTATTTATTTTGAAGAAGCTGCACAGGTTTCAGTTTCATTTATTATTGGTGCCGTCATTGGTTTAGAAAGAGAATTCAGGAGCAAGCCTGCAGGTTTCAGAACGATGATATTGATCTGTGTTGGCTCCTGCCTGTACACCATTCTTTCCAAAGAAAGTGAAAGCGGCAGCACCGACAGGATTGCCAGTAACATCGTCACGGGTATTGGTTTCATTGGTGCAGGGGTAATATTTAAAGAAGGTATTTCTGTAAATGGATTGACCACCGCAGCACTGATTTGGATCACTGCAGCATTGGGTATGGCTGTTGGTTATCACAATTATCCAATTGCCATAGTGGTTTCTATTATGGTGGTGATTGCATTGTTTGTATTAGAGCCGGTGCAGCGGTTCATCAATAACCTGCACAAAGTAAAAGATTACAGAATAAGGACGGTAGAGCTAGGAGATAATTTTAAAAATGAACTTGAAGTTTTTTTAAAAGCAAATGATGTTACTTTCCGCTGTATGAAATTGGTGAAGGAAAATAAAGATGCTGTTTACCTGTACCGCATCAGTTCGCCCAAGCGAAACTACGATGCGGTAAATAATTTTTTGCTTACGCATAAAGCAGTGAGAAGTTTTGAAGTGTAAGATGAATTTTAATTACACTAATTTTTACTAATTACACGAATTCTAAAAAATAATTAGCGTAGTTAAATAGAATATGACACAACCAGTAAGATAATAGTAACCATTTTTTTTAATTAGTGTAATTCGACTTAATTCGTGCAATCAAAAAATAAAACTAACATGTCTTCCATAATATTCGAAATAAAAAATGGTATTGCTTTCATCACATTGAACAGGCCGGATAAATTTAACTCCTTTAACCGGGAGATGGCGTTGTTGCTGCAGGCAAAATTAGATGAATGTGCGTCGCTGCATGAAGTACGCTGTGTGTGTATAACCGGGGCTGGCAAAGCTTTCTGTGCTGGCCAGGATATCAGTGAATTGGTGGGGGATGAAAAACTGGAGATCAAACAAATTTTATCAGAACATTACAACCCGATTGTAAAGCGGATAAGAAATTTACCTAAGCCTGTAATTGCTGCAGTGAATGGAGTGGCTGCCGGTGCAGGTGCCAATATCGCTTTGTGTTGTGATATTGTAGTGGCTGCGGAAACAGCTTCTTTTATACAGGCATTTAGTAAAATTGGGCTGATACCAGACAGTGGCGGCACCTATACTTTACCAAGATTGGTAGGTTGGCAAAAAGCAACAGCCCTAATGATGACTGGTGATAAAGTAACTGCAACCGAAGCAGAAAAAATGGGAATGATTTACAAAGTTTTTGCAAACGAAATATTTGAGGAAGAAAGTAAAAAAATAGCAACAGCACTTGCTCAAATGCCAACCAAAGCATTGGCTTATACAAAACATGCACTCAATCATTCGTTTACCAATTCATGGGAAGAACAGTTGTTATTGGAAGATGAATTTCAGCAAAAGGCAGCATCAACAAATGATTACAATGAAGGCATCAATTCTTTTTTAGAAAAGAGGGTTCCAATATTTAAAGGCGAATAAAAAATAATTACAATCAACAATCAATTTGCAATGCTCAACGAAAAAGATATACTGGCTGGCAAAGTGGTTGACAAAATGATGAGGGATGACCTGTTCTCTCAATGGCTGGGAATAAAAGTGATTGAAATAAAAGAAGGCTACAGCAAAATACAAATGACAGTAAGAAATGAAATGATTAATGGCTTTGGTATTGTGCATGGCGGCGTGGCATTTAGCTTGGGTGATAGTGCTTTTGCATTTGCCTGCAACAACAGGAATGTATTGTCTGTGGCATTAGATACCGCCATCAATTTTTTAAAGCCTGTACATGTGGGAGATGTGCTTACCGCCGAAGCAAAGGAGCTGCACAATGGTAAATCAACGGGGTTGTATCATATTAGCATCAGCAATCAAAATGAACATGTAGTAGCTATTTTTAAAGGCACTTGTTTCAGAACAAATAAATCTTTGGTTGAATAGAATAACTCTGAAATTTTCTTCAAAAAATACTTAAATAGTTTTACTCTAAAGCACCCCTTTAGGGGATGGGGGTATTATCTTGCATCAAAATCAATCACCACTTTTTCTGTTACCGGATGTGATTGACAGGTTAAAATAAATCCCTGTTTTATTTCTTCTTCTTCCAGTCCCCAATGTACATCCATCTGTACTTTACCTTCAATCAATTTTGCTTTGCAGGTACAGCACACACCACCCTTGCAGGCAAAAGGCAGGTCAGCACCGTGTTTCAGGGCTTCGTCCAAAATACTGCCACTGTCAAATCCCATCGCAAACGCTACTGTTCTGCCATCTAATTTTACCTGTACAGTGCTCTTTATATTTTGTTGTGCTTCAGGTTTTGCAACTATTCCTTTTTCTTTTTTTACTCCTGGTGCAGTAAACAATTCAAAATGAATTTTCTTTTTATCAATAATCAATTGTTCTAAAAAATTGGTTACACAAAAAATCATTTCTTCCGGGCCGCAAACAAAAAATTCATCCTGTATTTTGTAGTTGATCAGTTTGTTTAGCTGAGATAATTTTTCATTGTCAATCCTGCCGGAGAAAATAGGAGCATCAGTTTTTTCCCGGCTTAGCAGGTTGATGAAATTAAACCGCTGCAGGTATTTATTTTTTAATCCTTCAAGCTCTTCAAAAAAAATGATGGAGGCTTTGTTCCGGTTACTGAACACCAGGGTAAAATTACTTTCAGTCTCCGTTTGCAAAGTGGTTTTTATAATGGAAATAATTGGAGTGATGCCACTGCCTGCAGCAAATGCCACATAGTTTTTTTTATTGACAGGGTTCAGTGCGGTATTGAATTTACCTGTAGGGGGCAACACTTCTATTGTATCGCCTTTTTGCAGTTGCTCATTGGCATAAGTGCTGAATTTTCCGCCCTCCACTTTCTTTACGGCTACGGTCAGTTCATTTTCAAACGGGGCAGTACAGATAGAATAAGAACGCCTTGCTTCCTCACCATCAATCATTTTTTTTAGGGTGATATTTTGCCCATGGGCAAATGCAAATTCCTGTTTCAATTCATCCGGAATGGTAAAGCTGATGGATACACAGTCTGCTGTTTGTTTTTTTATTTCTTTTATTGAAAGTGGATGAAAATGAATTGCCATAAGTTTATTTTACAATGCCGTTTAAAAGATGGTTTACCATGTCATTCTCCAGCACCTGGAGCGATACATTTTTTTTATTCCGCTGCCAAAACTCCAGCCCACGAACTGCAGAAAGAATGGTTAACACAGCCACATAAGGATTCACCGGTTTTATTTCCTTTCTTTCAATTCCGGTTTCTATAAAACTGATCAGACTTTTTTCATAATTGCGCCGGATGCTTAAAAAGTCAGCCAGGTAAGGTTCTTTCAAATGTTTCCATTCATGATTGGCTACATACACTTCATCAAAATTTTCTGCCATAATTTCAATATGAAAACGAATGACCGCTTCTATTTTTTCCGGTGTGCTGATCTTGCTGCTTTTAATTTTTTCTACCTGCTCAGTAAATGCATTCCCAATTTTAAAACAAATTGCCTGCAGCAATTCACTCTTAGAACCAATGTGGTTGTAAAGGCTCGGAGCTTCCACCCCAACCATGTCTGCCAGCTCCCTCATGGAGGAAGCGTTGTAACTTTTCGATTTAAAAAGTGATGCAGCTTTTTCAATAATCACCTCTTTTTTAGAACTGTTTTTACCCGTTTGAATTTTTGCCATTCCCTTTTATCTGTTTCTGCAAAACTAACACTTATTAGTTTTTTCCGGCAGCGGGCAGGGGTTTATTTTATTAATTTTTTTAGCAAAGCACCTACTTTTTAATTTATAAATTTGCTGCCACAATAAAACAATTGTTATGCAGTTACAGCCTGCAGATAAAGTTGAAAAGATAGATACCCGGGGTTTAAGGAAAAATATTACAACACAAAAAAGCCTTTGGTAATTACAGGCATTGCTAAACAATAGCCCGGCTTTAATAAATGGAACTGGGATTATTTTATTGATGTGGTGGGAGATAAAGAAGTGGGCGTGTACAATAATATCAAAAGTGATGCTTAAACCCCTATCAATACAGCGGATGATTATATGAAGTTTGGCGATTACCTGCAACAGGTAAAAGAAGGCCCTTTATGTTTAAGGATTTTCCTGTTTAATATTTTTCAACATGCAC
Source organism: Chitinophagaceae bacterium (assembly GCA_031368105.1). Lineage (GTDB taxonomy): Bacteria > Bacteroidota > Bacteroidia > Chitinophagales > Chitinophagaceae > Ferruginibacter. The sequence continues at coordinate 9,609 of JANLQY010000149.1, read as the reverse complement.
CGCAGCTGGTAAATGATTTTACTTGGCCCGAAGAACTGATGAAAGGGTTTGTAAAAAAATATCCCATGCTGTTTGTATGTGGCCAGGGCTCTGTTACTCATATCCATTTTGATATTGACATGAGCCATATTTTGCATACCCAGTTTATAGGAAAAAAAAGGGTGCTGCTGTTTCCGCATGATGAACAGTACAAACTTTACCGCCAACCCTGGGAAGTGTTGAGCATGGCCAATTTTGCCAATTACAACCAAGACTTTGACTATGAAAAATTTCCAGCCACTAAACTGGCCAGGGGCTACGAAGTAATACTGGAACATGGGGATATCCTTTTTATGCCGGCCGGCTACTGGCATCACATGCAGTACATCGAAAGTGGTTTTGCGATGAGCCTGAGAGCCATGCAAAATGACCTGGTAGGTAAGCTGGACGGGGTATGGAAGTTATTTGGTATGCGTAATATCGATACACTTATGAAGAAAGCAACACCACAGTGGTGGTACAACCAAAAGAGGGATAAAGTGTATGCCCTTGCGGAAAAAGAAATATTATTGGCAAAAAAATAAAGGCAAATAATAATATATTTATCAAATAAAAATATTATTTTTATAGTCTGCCAAGGGTACCCTTGCCACCTCCATTATTAGTGAATAACCCCCAAATTACTATCCAATTTTCTGTTGATTAATTTTTCATCCATCTTATTAATGGTATAATATCAATATAGGTATCAAACTTTTTTTCTTGTGGTTTCAGAGGTAAGCAAGGCCGGAGATTTTTATCTCTGGCCATTTTTTTACTGCTGCTTTTCGTCCATACAATTTGCCATTTCAACGGCAAAAATTTTGAAGTTTGTTTTGAAATACCAGGATGTGGCAGCAGCTTTCGATTTCCAATTAAAAGGAACTGCTGCCTGCTGAAAATACTATGTATGCTCATGCTGTTGCAGGCAGATAATTTTTTAACTACTGACAGTTTTTATGTTTTCTTTATGAGTAATTTATTTTTATCTTTTTAATTTGCCGGTACGAAATTTAATTGTTCAATCACCAATACCCAACATTCCTTCTTCTCTTTTATTTGAAATAAATTCTACCTCTGTTTTAATTACTGTTATCAACTGACTGCATGGGATTTTTTTATTCACTAAAAAATATTAGCCATGAAAAAGACAGCCGCCAAAGCAGCGATGCTATTTTTATTTGTATGCAGTGTAATTAAAATTAATGCCCAAACAAATGCCGGTAAATGGCAGCTTGGTATTAACGGCGGTGTTTTTATTTACCAGGGAGATTTGACTCCATCATCTTTTGGCTCTTATAAAACACCGTCACCGGCGCTGGGCATAAATGTTTCAAGGATTCTCAATTCATATTTTGCTGTAAGAGCCAACCTGGCTTTGGGAAAATTAAGGGGCAACGATGCAGCATACAGTGAGCCTTCATGGCGGCAGCAACGCAATTTGAATTTCAGTACGCCGGTTACCGAACTGTCGGTATTAATGTTGTGGAATTTATTTGGCAATAACAACAACGAGTTGGGCAGGCGGTTTTCGCCGTACCTGTTTGCCGGAGCCGGAATAAATAAAATAAGCATTAGCAGGGATTACAGTAAACTGGATAGGAGTGTTTTTGCCAACGGCTCTAAAGTGCAGCTGGGGCTTGCTGTTGACAGTATCAAAACGTTGCCCCGTACCATTGCTGTATTACCTGTTGGCGCAGGGCTGGAGTATTATATCAGCCCAAAAATATCGCTGAGCTTTGAAACAAACTTTCGCTACACTTTCACTGATTACCTGGATGGTTTCAGTTATGTGGCCGAACCAAATAAAAAAGATTTTTATCATTCGCAAACCTTGGGATTCATTTTCAGGTTTGGAAAAAAGGATCAGTTGGGATGCCCGGTAATGAAGTTTTAGAATTGGTTTTTACTCAATCGCCCTATTTAAAAAATCAATCAACGGTTTCATTGCTTCAAAAGTTTTTGCCAGTTCTTTTACCAGGTTTTTATTCAGTAAATCATCATCAGAAACAGGGCGGCTTACAATAAAGTTTTTCATTTTTAAATAGCCAATAGCAGGATTGCTTTCGTCATAGCCTTTTGGTGGCCGCACTAAAACGTCAATACCATTTACCCCTTCAGGGAAATATTTTTTAAAGTTTTTGTCAGCCACAATTTTTTTCCACTCATCAAAACTGTAATCTATTTCCTGTCTTATTTTGGCCAGTTGGGGAGCTTCCGGCATGTAGAAACCGCCGCCTGCAAAACTTTGCCCCGGCTCACAATGAAAGTAATATCCGGATGTATTTATTTTTTTGCCTCCTTTGGTTAAAGAGGTTCCCATATTGCTTTTGTAGGGACTTTTGTCTTTACTGAAACGTACATCCCGGTTGATACGAAACACTGCTTCTTTCGGTTTCATATCTCCGATAGTGTCATCAAATTTTGCAACAGCGGCAATGAGCTGCTCTACAAAAGCAAGGTAATCTGTTTTAGCTTCTTCATATTTTTTTCTGTTGGTATCAAACCAGGATTTATTGTTGTTCTTTTTTAATTCTTTTAAAAATTTGACGGTTGCGGCTTGTAGCATTTTTATTTTTTTGAACGGGAGCAATTTAATAAAAAAGGAACTGCAAATAGCAGTTCCTTAGTTCCTTAGTTTATATTTTAATTCTCTTATTTATAATTTCACATGGCTCCAGTTTTCGCCACTTTTAATTCGGTACAATGTCATTTCGCTTACATTGTATTTGGCAGCCATCTGCTTGTAGGTCAATCTTCGCTTGGGATTGTTGATGGCTTCTTTAATGCTTTTTACTTTTGTAATGTTCAATTTTAGCCCAACCGTTTTATTGGCCTGTAATTTTTTGTAAGCAATTTTTAAAGGGCTTTTTTGCTGGTGGTCGCTCATTTCCTGCAGGGTGGCCCATTTTAAATTGGTATGTCGGTTGTCTTCTTTTTTGTGATTAAGATGAATTACATATTTATACTTGGGGGAAGTTTTTTTGCAAAACAATCTTGCAATTTCCCTGTGCAGGTAAATGGTACCGTTGCCGCCTTCCAGGTGAAGGTTCAGTGTGCGGTAGCCAGACGTGACAGAACCCTGCAAAATTTTTCCATCTTTATTTACGTCAGTTATATAACTGGCAGCCCTGCCTGCTGATGAGATAGCATACTTTCTGCGTATGCTTTTGTGGCCGCTTATTTTAAGGGGCTTCCACACTTCGCTTGCAATTTTGGTGATCATAAAAAGTGAGTTTAATGTTGGGATAATTGTAAAAGGCCTGTATTTAAAAATACTACGCCACCGCATCAACTATAAATATAAAAATTATTTTGTCTATGCAGGTAATAATTTTATAAAATCTTCTTCACTGATGATTTTTATAGAAGTTATTTTTTTTGCTTTTTCAAATTTGCTGCCGGCATCTTCACCTACCACAAGATAGTTAAGTTTGCTGCTTACACCGCTTACAATTTTTCCGCCATTCTTTTCCACCAATGCTTCTGCCTCAGTTCTTTTTAATTTATTCAGTGTGCCGGTAAATAAAAATGTCTGCCCGAAAAGGCTATCGTTCTCTGCTACCTGTTTTTTTTGATTGACCAGTGAAACCCCCAGCTGTCCCAGCTTTTCAATCATTTGTATATTGGCTTCGTCATGAAAAAAACGGTAAATGCTGCTGGCAACTTTTATGCCCACATCCTCCATTTGCTGCAATTGTTCTTCACTGTAATTTTTATAATCAAGCACCTGCTCAACAGCATTAGCCAATGTTTTAGCAGTGGTTTCTCCGGCATAGCGGATGCCCAGCCCAAAGATTAACCGGTGCAGTGGCTGGCTTTTAGATGCTTCAATGGCGGCCTGCAGGTTGTCAACAGATTTTTTTCCAAAGCCTTCCATTTTGCTGATGGCGTCAAAATCCAGTGTATAAATGCCCGGCACATCTTTCAGCAAACCTTCGGTATAAAATTTTCTCACATTGGCTTCGCCAAAACTTTTTACATCCATTGCATCTTTACTTACAAAGTGAATGATCCTTTCCACCACCTGTGCTTCGCAATTAATATTGATGCAGCGCCAAACAGCTTCCTCCTCAGGCTTAAATAACTGATGATGACATACAGGACATACAACAGGAAATTGTATTGCCGCTTCCTCTCCTTTTCTTAATTCAGGAAATGATTTTACAATCTGCGGTATCACATCACCACTGCGTTCTATCAGGATGGTATCACCCAGCAATAAGTTTTTTTCTTTGATGTATTCTTCGTTGTGTATGGATATACTCGATACCGTGACACCACCTACCTGTACAGGTTCTATTTTTGCCACTGGTGTCACAGCGCCTGTTCTGCCTACCTGGAATTCTACGCTAATTAATTTACTGGTAGCCTGCCTGGCTTTAAATTTATAAGCAATGGCCCAGCGTGGATGGTGGCTTGTCATGCCAAGCTTTTCCTGCAGTGGCAGGTTATTTACTTTTATCACCATGCCATCAATTTCATAAGGAAGTGTATCTCTCAGCACTTCAAATTCGTTGATTTGTTCAATCACTTTATCAATTCCCTTCACTACAATCATTTCTTTTTTTGGGCTCCTGAATCCAAGCCCCCAAAGCATTTCCAGCATGTCACTGTGGGTTGATGGTTGATGGCTGATGGTTGATGGCTGGCTCCCATTGACTATTGACCATTGACTATTGACAACATAACTTACATGATATAAAAATGCTTCCAGGTTTCTTCTGCCCACTTCAGCCGTATCTTTTATTCTCAGTGATCCTGCTGCTGCATTCCGGGGATTGGCCAATGGCGGCACTCCTTCTTCCATCAGCTTTTGATTGTAGGCTTTAAAATTATTTTTGTTGATCAGCACCTCCCCTCTTATTTCAATCTGTTCAATTCCAAACTGGCTGAATTTTGCAGACAGCGGAACTGATTTTATTTTTTTTGTGTTACTGGTAATTTCATCACCGGTTACACCATCACCTCTTGTAGCAGCTCTTGTAAGCAAATCATTTTCGTAGATCAATGAAATGCTGGCTCCATCAAACTTTGGCTCTACACAATATTCCACCACATCTAATAATGAAAGTTCCCTTGCCTTCCTGTCCCAGTCAAGCAGGTCATCTGCATTGTAACTGTTTTCAAGGGACAGCATCGGAACCAAATGTTCCACTTTGGGAAAATCTTTTACCAGGCCGGCGCCTACTCTTTGTGTGGGAGAATCGGGAGTGATTAAACCTGGATTTTCTTTCTCTGTTTTTTCCAGTAATTTATATAAAGAGTCATATTCAAAATCGCTGATGAGTGGATCGTTCTGAACATAATACCGGTATTCATGAAACCGTAAAATATTTCTTAAGATTTCCAAATTATCTCCGGTTATTGTTTTGCTGTTATTTGCATTAAAAGAAGAAAGCCAGTCTGTGGTATTTTGCTGCAGTTCTTTTGTTTGTTCCTGATTGTACATATTGATTTTGAATTGGCTCAAAGTTAAAAATTATGAAATCAGCATTTGCAGTATTTTTATAAAAATATACCACCATGTTTTTTAGCAGGCGTTTCAGTGCTTTCTTACCTGCCTGTCAGGTAGGCGGGTTTCTTGTTTCAATTTTCGTATTTCTTATGATGGCTGCTTCCTGCAAGTTCAGACAAAGGGTAACTATGGTAGTGCATCATGCCAATATTTATACAGCGGATAAAGATTTTTCTGTTAAGCAAGCCATGGCTATACGTGACGGAAAAATTATTGCGGTCGGCAGCAACGATGAAATTCTTAAAGAATATGATGCGGATGAAATGAAAGACGCAGAAGGCAAGTTTATCTATCCGGGTTTTATTGATGCTCATTGCCATTTTACTGGCTATGCCATCGACATGTGGAAATGTGATGTTACCGGCACATCTTCATTTGATGAAATTATTGAGGCATTGAAAAAATATGCTGCCACGGCTAAAACGACCTGGTTGTATGGCCGTGGCTGGGATCAGAATGATTGGGCAGTAAAAGAATTTCCGGATAAAAAAAACTGGACTCCTTGTTTCCAGACAAACCGGTGTTTTTAAAAAGGGTAGATGGACATGCGGCATTGGCAAATCAAAAAGCATTAGACATTGCAGGCGTTACCGCCGCAACAAAAATTGAAGGCGGAAGTATAGAGTTAAAAAATGGCCAGCTAACAGGCATATTGATTGATAACGCAATGGATGTGGTGGAAAATAAAATTCCATTAATAAATGATGCTGCGGCACAGCAATATTTTTTGCAGGCACAGGATAGTTGTTTTCAATATGGCCTCACCGGAGTGCATGATTGCGGTATCAGTGAACACACTATTGACCTGGTGGATGCAGCACAAAAGGCAGGTAATTTAAAGATGAAAATTTTTGCATTGCTGAGTGATAGTGTCCAATACTATGACCGGTGGATTAAAAAAGGCCCTTACAAAACTAACCGCCTGAATGTTGGTGGATTCAAGTTATATGCAGACGGGGCGCTGGGTTCAAGGGGAGCCTGTTTGTTGCAACCCTATTTAGATAAAGCTGGTTGGAATGGATTTTTATTAAATGATATCAAGCATTATCAACAGGTGGCGCAAAGACTTTTCAATACAAAATTTCAATTGTGTACACATGCTATTGGAGATAGTGGCAACAGAATCACATTGAATATTTATGGTGAATTATTGAAAGGGAAAAATGATAAAAGATGGAGAATAGAACATGCCCAGGTGATAAATGAAAATGACTTTTCTTTATTTGGGCGATACAATATTATACCAAGTGTGCAGCCAACTCATGCAACCAGCGATATGTATTGGGCAACAGAAAGGTTGGGAACCGAAAGAGTAAAAAGAGCCTACGCTTATAAACAATTGCTGGATGAAAATGGATGGATTCCATTAGGAACCGACTTTCCGGTAGAAGATATTAATCCCCTCAAAACTTTTTATGCTGCTGTTGCCCGGATGGATAGTAAAGGTTTCCCAGCTGCTGGTTTTCAAATGGAAAATGCTTTGAGCAGAAAAGAAGCTTTATTTGGAATGACCATTTGGGCAGCAAAGGCTGCATTTGAAGAAAATGAAAAAGGAAGCCTGGAACCAGGCAAAGCCGCCGACTTTATTGTTTTGGATAAGGATATTATTACCTGCTCTTCAAATGTTATTTTGCAAACGAAGGTTTTAACCACTTTTGTTGATGGGGAAAAAGTATTTGGTAATTAAAAGCTAAAAACTTTTTGCCATGTTGTGCAATGTGTGTATTTTACACATTAAATTGATTGCCAAATGAAAAAAGTTCTACTATCTGCAACTATTTTATTGCTGTATAATGTGGTAAATGCACAGTTGCTTACATGGTCTCCTCAGTTTCCGAATGATAATTCCACCATCATTATTACAGTAGATGCCACTAAGGGTAACCAGGGGCTTTCGGGATTTACCGGAGCTGTATATATGCACTTTGGGGTCATCACCAATCTTAGTACCAGTACTACTAACTGGCGCTATGTTCCCACTACCTGGGCAACTACAACTGCACCAACTGCCACTTCTTTAGGAAATAATAAATGGTCTTTTACTATTACTAATCCCAGGGCATATTTTAACTCAGCAGCAGGAGGTGTACCGGTTAGCGAAACCATTCTGAAGGTGGCATTACTTTTCAGAAATGCAGATGGCACCAAGGTGCAGAAAAATACTGATGGCAGTGATATGTATGTGCCAATTTATCCGGCAGGTTCAAATAATATAAGATTTACCACACCTCCAATTGTACCTATCTATAATAAATCAAATGAAGGTATATCAGCTACGGTTAGCCAGTCTGTTCCTGTTACTGCTGCAGCTTCCACCAGCGCTGGAACATTAAAATTATATTTCAATGGAACGCTGATCACTGGCCCACTTACAGGCACCAACACCATCACTGGCAATCCAACTGTTACTGCTACCGGTAACCAGCAGGTAGTATCGGAATTGATAGTTTCTAATGTTAGTTATTATGATACTGTTCAATTTTATGTTGCCCCGGTAAATACTATTCTTGCATTGCCTTCCGGAGTAAAGGAAGGGATCAATTATGGGAGTGGATGCGATTCTGTGACACTGGTATTGTATGCACCCAATAAACAAAATGCAGTGATACTGGGTGATTTCCCCGGTGCCGCCTGGATCCCGAAAACAGAATTCCAAATGAATAAAACACCTGATGGTAATTATTACTGGATTACCGTCCGGGGACTTCTTTCGCAAACAGAATATTCCTTTCAATATTTGGTGGATAATTCAATTTATATAGCCGATCCTTACTCCGAAAAAGTGCTTGACCCATGGAATGACCAGTATATTCCTGCAGCTACTTACCCCAACCTGAAACCGGTACCCACAGATCCTAATTTTTCTGCCGGTAAAAATGGTTATATAAGTACTTTGCAAACCTGTGTACGGGCTTACAATTGGAAAGTAACCAATTTTGTAAAACCAGATAAACGCAACCTCGTTATTTATGAATTACTCGTCAGGGATTTTGGGGATGCCCGTAATTATCAAATGCTCATTGATACCATCAGTTATTTTAAGCGGCTTGGAGTCAATGCAATCCAACTGATGCCGGTAAGTGAATTTAGCGGTAACGAAAGCTGGGGCTACAATCCTACATTTTATTGTGCTTTGGACAAAGCCTATGGTACTAAAGACAAGTTCAAAGAATTTGTTGATCTCTGCCATCAAAATGGCATAGCAGTTATTAGGGATGTAGTATTTAACCAACTGGATGCATTTAATGCACCGGAAGGAAGATTGTATTGGGATGCCGCCAATGGCAGACCAGCCGCAAATAATCCGTGGCTTAACCCAACAGCGCCACATCCTTATGGTGTGTTTGAAGATCTGAACCATACCGCCACAGCTACCCAAAATTGGGTAAAAAGAGCACTCGATTACTGGATAGCTGAATACAAAGTGGATGGCTACCGCTTTGACCTGGCAAAAGGGTTTACACAAACAGTTACCAATACTACTACGGTTGAAAACTTTGATGGCAGCCGGGTTGCAAACCTTTATCGGTACTATGATTATATTGTTCCAAAATATCCCAATACTTATATGATACTAGAGTTCCTCGGGCAGCAACGGATGGAAGAGCAGTTTTATGCAGGCCATGGATTTTTATTGTGGGATAAATGCAATGACTCGTACAACCAGGCCCTGCTGGGCTTTGCAAGCAGCTCGGACTTTTCAAAAGTAATGTATAACAGTAGCCAGACGGCATTCAGTGTACCGGCAGCAGTGGGGTATATTGAAAGCCATGATGAAGAAAGATCGATGTACAAAAACCTGATGTATGGTAATATTTCGGGAAATTATAATGTAAAAGATACTGCCACAGCATTGATTCGGGAAGCGGCAGCTGCTGCGGTATTTATTACAACACCCGGCCCTAAAATGCTCTGGCAGTTTGAAGAAAGAGGATATGAAGTGCCAATAGGTTTCGGAGGTTCTAATGTATCAAACAAGCCTCCACAATGGGAGAAATTTGCAGAACAACGCAGAAAGGATTTATATGCTGCCTATGGAAAACTAATCAATCTCAGGGTGGCCAATGCTGACC
>JANLQY010000109.1:0-6703 GCA_031368105.1 Chitinophagaceae bacterium | reverse complement strand
GTCGCCAGCCCATTACAGGCTGGCAACTAACATTACACCCTCCCGTTTTAAGAGTATTTGTATATAGGGTAAATAATTTTTCATCCCGCCACCTTAGTAGCCGGATCACTCCAGGCGCCCTGTCCGGCAGCACCTACGGCTGCCACCTGGTACCAGTATTGCGTGCCGCTTTTGAGGCCGGTGCTCATGGCGGCAGCCTTTGTTACTACCTGCTCCTGTATCCACTGGGTTTCTTCCACCACATTGGTGCTGCGGCGCACAATGTAGCTTTTGGCACCTTTTACGCTTTTCCATTTCAGTTTTATCTCGCCATTTTTTGCCCCTTCAGTGGCGTTCAGGTTTTGCGGCAGGCTGGGTATGCCCACTGGGGCAGATTTGGCACGGGTGTCCATACCGGCACTTTTTATCAGGCTTTCATCGCCTTTGCTGGTATTTTCTACATAGCTGCCCAGGCCGGTTAGCAGCAGATCCAGGTCTTTTTCTTTCTGGTTTTGCTCCGCTGTTTTAGAAAAAGCCTTTTGCCGCAGGTTGTTGGCATCCGAATAAACGGCCTGCAGATCGGCAATGGCAGCCTGCACCGCAGCCAGTGTAGGGTCGGGTGTGGGAAAGGCAGCATTGCCGGTAATAGCCGTTACAATTTTGCCTGCATACTGCACTTTATCTGGTACAGAAAAACTTCGAAGGTTAAGGTTCACTTTTGCCATAATTGTATTTTTATAGTTAAAAATTGAGAAGCTGTATAGTAATCACCCCTTTTTATTACTTGCACAAAGAATATTCATACTTGAATAAAGCATGTGCAGATTTGAATACATAATATTCAAGCTTGAATTAATAATATACAAACTTGAATAAGAACAGGTCAGGTTGATATAAGCAACAGAACAATCTGAATTCAGCTTATTCAAACTTGAATAAATACTATACAAGCCTGAATAAAGGCTGGACAAATTTGAACAAGCCATTAACTCATTGATATTACAGCAGCGCAAGTATGAATATTGCACCAACCTATTGCAGTAAAGCCAGTACCAGTTTGCATAAGCGTTATCTTTATAAGAACTGTATTTGAGCAAGCTGATAGCCGGTTATATCACGGTTGCAATTTTTGCTGTATCAATTTGCCTGTACAAAAATGCGGTGGGGATGGCGGCTGTGCAACGGTGTTTTCACGGAAAATTTTACGGTGTTTTCACCGGAAAGATTTGGTGAAAACACCGTTGCTGGTGTGAGAAGGATTGCAGAATTTAGTGTAGTAATTAAAATTTAAAACCAAAAAATCAAATGTTATGGACATTAAAAAAAAACAAATGATGGTTCCAGATTCTTATCGGAACATTCATGGCTATGCTACTGAGTTTAAGGATTTACTCCTGAAATCAGGAAAAGGTGTTGTTAAAAGCAACCCCGAGCAAGAACCCATTGTAATTTACATGGATGTAAAAAATATTACTGAACTCATTAGAAGAGGAGGGAGCGATACCGTTTATCTTGCAGCTGTATTGGGCATAGAACATACAGACGGGAGTAAAGAAGGCGAACTTACTATTTCATTATTATGTACGGATGATGCCGGGAACATTTTACCCAATCATATTAACGGGAATCTTGCTGGTGAGGAAGTTTGGCCATATAGAAGGCTTATTAGTGACTTTTCAGCAGCCTTGCCAACCCCCAAATAAAAAAATCAAAAAAGTAAAAAACAGACTGAAGATGATTTTATTAAAAAAGGTGTATTACCTGCTTATTCTCATAAACATTATTGTGCTGGCAATAGGGTATAAGAAAATAACGAAGCCGTTTACACCTTTTTTAATTTTACTCCCTTTGGTATTTATTACGCAGCTTACCGGCGATTTTAGCAAGGTTTATCATTTTAATAAATACCCTGCCTTCCACATCTATATTGCGGTTGAATTACTTCTGCTATCTGCTTACTATTACCAGCTTTTCAGAAGCAGGAAAAATAAAATATTGTTAGCTGCCTGCCTCCTGCTGTTTGTTGTCTTTTTGCTTGGTCATTATTACCGCAATCCTGCTGCTTTTTTTGAGGCAGGTTTTTTCGATTTTGTAGTGGCATCTGTAGTAATAATAATCTGTACAATCATTTATTTTATTGAAGAAATCAATATGGAAAAGGAAGAGATTTTTTACCAGAATCCTTCTTTCTGGATTAATATCGGGAATTTATTTTTTTATACAGGGTGCCTTTTTGTGATGGGATTCAATCTTTACCTCGAAAGCCACTACCCTTCCCTGTCTGAAAAACTGATTTACATTAATTACTCTTTAAATTTACTCTTGTATTTATTATACATAAAAGCTTTTGTATGCATTTTGAAAGTGAAGAAATTGTATTGACAATTGTTATTGGTACTGTATTAGTACTTTTTTTTGTGGTTGTCATCCTGTTTTTATACCTGCTCTTTCAAAAGAAAAAACAAAAATATTCCGGCGAAAAGAAACTCATGCACTCCCAGTTTCAGCAAGCCCTCCTCCAAACACAAATAGAAATACAGGAGCAAACCCTTAAAACCATCTCCGAAGAAATACATGATAATATTGGCCAGGTGCTAAGCCTTGCCAAACTGCACCTCAATACTTTTCCCGACAGCATTGATGGAGCCACTCAAACCAAAGTGGACGATACCAAACAGTTGGTAAGCAAAGCCATCAACGATTTACGGGATCTCAGCCGCAGCCTGCATGGAGAAAAAATCTCCGAGATTGGCCTGCAGCAAGCCATTGAAAACGAACTGCGGATTTTGCAAAACACCAAACAGTTTGAAACCAGTTTCAGCATCACCGGTACAAAATACCGGCTGGATCCGCAAAAAGAAATGGTGCTCTTCCGCATTGTTCAGGAATCGCTTAACAATGCAGTAAAATATTCCAAAGCAAAAACGATAACGGTACAGCTGCAGTTTGAGTCGGCACTGTTTCGTTTAACCATTGCTGATAACGGGATTGGGTTTAACAGCATGGCGCTGCAATCTTCCCACACCGGCATCGGCCTCAAAAACATGCAGAACCGGGCGGCATTGATAGGTGGAAAATTTTTGATACTTTCAACACCGGGTAATGGTACCAGCATTACTGTTGAACTGGAAAAGTGAATGGTCAATAATCAACCAACAACCATTAACAATTAACCATCAACCATAAACCATCTCCATGGCAAATATTGTTTTAACCGACGATCATATTTTATTACGAAACGGGCTGTGCAGCCTCGTAAAAAATCTTGGCTACAATGTATTATTTGAGGCAGACAATGGAAAAGATTTTATTGCAAAATTAAATCCATCCAACCACCCCGATCTTGTATTGCTCGACATCAACATGCCCGAAATGGATGGCTACGAAACTGCACAATGGATCAGGCAAAATCATCCCGAAATAAAAGTATTGGCATTGAGCATGTATGATAATGAAAGTGCCATCATCCGCATGTTGAAATGTGGTGCCAAAGGATACATCCTCAAAGACTGCGACCCTAAAGAGTTACAGGCTGCTATTGATTCCATTCTCACCAAAGGTTTTCACTATTCCGATCTCATCAGCGGCAAACTCATCCACGCCATCAACAGCCTCGGCGATGAAAGGAGTGATATAAAAAACCTGGTAGAACTGAATGAAAGGGAAACAGAATTTTTAAAACAGGCCTGCACCGAATTGACCTATAAAGAAATAGCAGATAAAATGTTTGTAAGCCCCCGAACCATCGACAGCTACCGGGATGGGCTGTTTGAAAAACTGAATGTAAAAACAAGGGTAGGGCTGGTAATGTATGCAGTGAAGAATGGGATTGTGCAGTTTTAAAATATCCTTTACGGTTCAGGCCGCTTGCAGCGTTCCAACCCTGTATCACATCGTTTCCAATTCATCTTTATGCCTTGGCCGCCACCACAAATAATAAAAGCCCAGTATCAGTATGCCCATTCCAAAAGGGATTAGCGCCAAATGTTTGAAAGTATATTCACCAAATAATATGTTGGTATCAAAATGAAAAAACTCACTGATCATCCAGTACGAGTTGGCGGTGATCCAAACTACAATGGCAAAATTATGACACACTTCACTCATGTACTGGCGTGTGCGGTAAGCAATAATGATTGCAATGGCCAGCGTAGGAACAATCATGGCAATTCCCAATGGCCGCCAAATCATACACCAGCTGATGTCTTTAAACAACCAGAAAACAATGTGCAGGTTTTCCATTTTGCGGTAGCGGATGGGAATAGAATATTCTTCGTTACTCATGCACTTATATTTTGTTGCAACAAATATAAATTATTGCAGCAACCGAAATACAGGGTAGCGTAAATGTACCGGCTCGTAGTACAAAGAATGATGATAAACAAATTCCAATTGTGCAGAAGCATCGGCAGCAAATTTCATATCCGTCTTTTTCTTTTCATCCAATTCCTGTTGCAGACCTGGGTTATTCTTCAGCACTTCTGCAGCAATATCTTCCCAGCGGTAATCGCTGTAGCCTTCTTTTTGCTGCAGGATGGCATCAAAAAAATTCCAGGCAAAAAAACTGTCATCGCCAGTAGGTTCCAGCATTTCAACAAGGTAGCGGTTGGCTCGTTGGTTGAGATAAATGATATAATCTCCTTTTAGAAATTTAATAGTTTGCTTTACTGTTGAAACTTTTACAGCATAATTCTTATGGTGCTTTTCATAAGGCCTGTTGTAAGTTTTATAATCATCAATATGATAAACTGCTGCCGTTATCGAAGTATCTTTTACCAGCCGCTGCATGATTACGCCATTCAGTTTTAATAAATCTATCACAGCAGCCCAACCCTGTGGAATGATATATGCCAGGTGCTTCTCCACTGCCTGCGAAGGTTTAAAAACATTGAAATATTTTACCTGTTTCACAAATGGTTTGTTGTGGTTGTAATACAACCTGTCCATTCCTGTTACCTCACTTTTTTTACTAGCTGCTTCATATCCTTTAAAAGTAACTGTTGAATGTTGTGATGAATCTACCTGCCAGCTCAAGGCAAAAGTTTTTTGTACAGCAACTTCTTTCTTTGCTTTACTGCGTTGTGCAATTAATTCAACCGCATTTACCGACGACTGCTCCATCACAGTCTGCATAAAAGCATAAGTGGCTTTCACCCTGTCTGCAAAAGGTTTCAGCATGTGTGTTTCCGGCACAAAGCCAATGGTTTGAAACAAAGCTGCATAACCCGAAGAATATCTTGGTGAATCGTAAAACATTTCCATGCCATTGTCCGGACTGGCTGTTTCAAAATTTACATACGGGCAGATATCCCATTTTTTATCTGCCATGCTTTTGTAGAGTTGCGGTTCAAATTGTTCCTTCACCCATTTCCCCAGCCCAGGCCCCAGCTTATCATACTGAGTAGTGATTAAAGTAAATGTATGCTGGTAATCGGCGCCGTCACTTACATGGTTGTCTATTAAAATATCCGGATCGAGCCAATGAAAAAGTTGTGCAAATGCTTTTGCTTCTTTGCTGTCGCATTTGGTGAAATCCCTGTTCAGGTCAAGGTTCTGTGCATTGCCCCGAAAGCCATATTCCACCGGTCCATTTTGATTTACTCTTGATGTGCTGTTTCTGTTAAGGCAGCCGCCAATATTATACACCGGAATAAAAGCCAGCACCACATTATCAGGCAGCGCTATTTTTTTTGCTGTAATATCTCTCACCAGCATCATGCTGGCGTCAATACCATCTGGCTCTCCGGGATGAATGCCGTTGTTAATTAAAATCACTGCTTTATTTTGCTGCCGCCATTTTGCAGGATCAAATTTTCCATCATTGCTTACCAACACTAAATGCAACGGATAGCCTGCATCTGTAGCACCCATTTCTTTCAGCAAAACTTTAGTAGATAATTTATCCAAATTTTTATACCAGTCAATTACTTCAAAATAGGTAGCAGATTCTTTGCCACCACTTTTTTCAAAACGGCATTGCTGTGCAGCAACCTTTGTAAAAAATAAACCGATGGTGAATAAAAAAGTAAGCAGCTTCATTGATAAAAATATTTTTCACAAGCTACAATATTTTTAAACCCGTAAAAAAACCACTCTATAGAAAAAATACAACCCTGCATCCGTAAGGTCTAAAGCCCCTCTCCTAAAGGAAAGGGGTTGGGGTGAGGTGAAAATGCAAACTGTTAAATAATAAATAAGCAACCGGCAACAACCTAATTTATGTAATTCACCTGCCCACAACATCTCATTACAACAAATCAACTTTAGCATATTTTGATGCAACCGCTTATCAACAAATTGTATCTTGTACTTAAATAAACCTTTTATGTTTTTCAAAAAAATTTCCCTGCTGTTGTTATTAACCACAGCTCTACTGCAAACAACGATGGCACAAAAAATAAACAGCTACAGTAAGCAATGGAAAAAAATAGACAGCCTGGAAAAGAAAGGCCTTACCAAATCTGCCCTGCAGGAAGTGATGGCCATTTATCAGCTGGCAATAAAAGAGAACAACGATGCCCAGCAAATAAAAAGCTGCATGTACCAAATAAAATACCGAAACATGGTGGAGGAAGGCAGCAATGAAAACAATATTTTTTTTGTAGATACTTTAATTGCCAAAGCAAAAGCACCGGCTAAAAATATTTTGCAAAGTATGCAGGCAGAAATGTTCTGGCAATACCTGCAAAACAACCGTTATAAATTTTACGACCGCACCAAACTG
>JANLQY010000104.1:0-8321 GCA_031368105.1 Chitinophagaceae bacterium | reverse complement strand
GTGGCGTGGCGGTCGGTAAATGCAGGCGACACAGCATTGATACAAGCCGTGTATCAATACGATGACAAAGGAAATATGACCGAAGAAAAATTATATAAGGCAAACGACAGCCTCGATAAAAAAACAATATTCAGTTATGATGCTAAAGGAAATCAAACAGAAATAAAAGAGTATGATAGTGCCTTTACCAAAATAATTAATTATAAATATAATGCACAAAATAATGTTGTTGAAGAAATTTGGCTGGATAAAAATGGAGATCAGTTGGAGCAATACACTTATAAATACGACTACGATAAACACCTGAACTGGACAAAGAAAATAACTTACCGCAATGGGGCACCGGTTACCATCATGGAAAGAGAGTTTGAATATTTCAAAAAATAATTTTTTATGAGTATCCTGCTCAATGATTGATACAGATTGTACATACAAATCAATGCAGCCACTTTTTCATAAGCAGTTTTATTGTAACTTTATTGATTAACTTAAAATATTTTGATACAATTTATTCTCAATCAAAAAGAAATAAGTACAGCATTACCACAGGCTATGTTGTTGCTTGATTTTATCCGCTATCAGCAAAACCTTACCGGTACTAAGATTGGCTGCAGGGAAGGAGACTGTGGTGCCTGCACTGTATTGGTTGGCGAAATAATGAATGGTGAATTAGTTTACCGGTCTGTTACTTCCTGCCTCATGCCTTTGGGCAATGCTCATGGAAAACATATTGTAACAATAGAAGGTGTAAATGTTAACGGGCTTAACTTTATTCAGCAGGCATTTGCAGATGAAGGAGCTACGCAATGCGGATTTTGTACACCAGGTTTCATTGTCTCGCTGGCAGGTTTTTGTTTAAACGAAAAAGAAAATTCCTGTGCGGCTGCAATTGATGCAGTGAATGGAAACATCTGCCGCTGCACCGGTTACAAATCTATTGAAAGGGCCGCTGCAACCATTGCTGATAAAGTGGCAGAAAGAAAAGGCGAAGATGCAATCACATTTGCGGTAGCCAATAATATTCTTCCATCTTATTTTGGCGAAATAAAAAAACGCTTAGCCGGTTATTCTATAAAAACAAATGGAGTGGCTTCATCTGCTGCCGGTACCATGAAATTTGTTGGTGGCGGTACCGACTTATATGTGCAGCAGCATGATACCATGGTTCATACAGCAGTAGATCTTTTGTTTGATAAGGAACACCTGAATGGAATTTTTCAGCAAGACAATAAATGTGTAATGGGTGCCTCCGTTACCGTTTCAGATATTTTGGCTTCACCTGTTTTTCTACAGCATTTTCCTGATCTGTATAAACACATTAAATTAGTATCCTCTGCACAGATACGCAACATGGCAACCATTGCAGGGAATTTTATAAATGCTTCCCCCATTGGAGATTTTACGATTTTCTTTTTAGCACTGGATGCTCAATTAATTTTAAGTGATGGGAATAATAGCAGAGAAATTTCTTTAAGAAAATTATACAAAGGATATAAAACACTGGATAAAGAACCGGAAGAATTTATTGAAAAAATTTATTTTGATTTACCTGCTGCCAGCAGCAAATTCAATTTTGAAAAAGTATGCAAGCGTACACATTTAGATATTGCCAGTGTAAATACAGCCATTCATTTGACGATGAATAAAAATGTAGTAGCATCCGCAGGGCTTGCTGCCGGCGGGGTTGGGCCTGTGCCGGCTTTTCTTCCAAAGGCTTCTTCTTTCTTGGCAGGAAAAGAGATTTCATCAAATGTAATAGACGAACTTATCGGTATTGCCCAAACAGAAATTACACCTATCAGTGATGCAAGGGGTACCGATCAATATAAAAGATTTTTGTTGGCACAATTAATTAAAGCACATTTTATTACTTTATTTCCTGCAGTGGAAATACCATTACTAACTACAGTATAAGATGAAAAATATAGATTCATACACACATACGAGGGGTGAGTCCGTTTATTTAGATGATATACCGGTGCTGGTGGGAACATTGTATGCAGCCTGCTTCGACTCACCTGTGGCCCATGGTAAAGTTTTAAGCCTTGATATTACTGAAGCGGAAAAAAGCGAAGGGGTTGTAAAAATACTTACACATAAATATATTACCGGCATCAACCAAATAGGTGGCATTATACCCGATGAAGAATTATTTGCTGAAGGGCATGTGCATTTTTGCGGAATGCCTGTGGCACTGGTGCTGGCAGAATCAGATCATTTGGCAAGGGCTGCCGTAAAAAAAATAAAAATTGAGATTGAACCTTTACCTGTAATCACAAATCCGAGGGAAGCCGCTGCAAAAGGAGAACTGATAATACCGCCCCGTACTTTTAAAATGGGTGACTGTGATGCTGCCTGGAAAGATTGCGATCATATTTTTGAAGGCAAAGCTGATACTAACGGACAGGAACACTTATATATTGAAACGCAGGGAGCTTATGCAGTGCCGCAGGAAAACGGGGCGATAAAAATTTACTCTTCCACACAGGGGCCTACTGCAGTACAAAGAGCAGTAAGTAAAGTAACGGGACTGCCCATGCACCAGCTGGAAATTGATGTAACCCGTTTGGGCGGTGGTTTTGGCGGTAAAGAAGACCAGGCCAATACCTGGGCCGCTCTCTGTGCATTGGCAACGCTTGTCACAAAAAAACCAGTGAAATATGCCCTGAGCCGCATGGATGATATGCGGATGACAGGCAAGCGCCATCCTTATTCTTCTGATTTTAAAATTGGGTTAAACAAAGATTTAAAGATCATTGCGTATGAAGTAACCTTTTATCAAAATGCAGGAGCTTCTGCAGACCTTTCTCCTGCAGTGATGGAACGTACACTGTTTCATTCTACCAATACTTATTTTATTCCCAATGCCACAGCCAAAGCATTTTGCTGCCGTACACATTTGCCGCCCAATACAGCCTTTCGTGGGTTTGGCGGGCCGCAAGGCATGTTTGTGATAGAGGCTGCTATCAATAAAGCTGCTGAAGAATTAGGAGTGGATGCAGCCGTCATTCAGCAGAAAAATTTATTGCAAACTGGTGATGAATTATTGTACGGGCAAAAGGTGGAGAGTGAAGCAAATGAATGTTGGGATAAAGCCAGCGATCTTTTTAAAATAGATGCATTACGAAATGAAGTGGATGAATTTAATGCAGCCAATAAACTGTATAAAAAAGGGATTGCACTTATGCCAATCTGTTTTGGTATTTCGTTCACCAATACATTGATGAACCAGGCAAGGGCATTGGTACATGTATACACCGATGGAAGTGTGCTGGTAAGTACCGGGGCAATCGAAATGGGGCAGGGTGTAAATACAAAAATGCTGCAGGTAGTGGCACAAACATTTTCAATTGATCCTGCAAAAATAAAAGTAAACAGCACCAATACTTACCGCATTGCAAACACTTCGCCCAGTGCTGCAAGTGCTACTGCCGATTTGAATGGCAAAGCAACACAGATTGCCTGTATCGCAATTTTGAATCGTTTAAAACAATCAGCTGCTGATGAATTAAAGGTAGCCGTAGAAGCTATTGAAATAAAAGAAGAACAGGTTTATGCCAATGGAAATAAAACGGATATCGACTGGAAGAAATTGGTATTAACTACTTACAATAAAAGAATCAGTTTATCGGAGCATGGTCATTATTCCACACCCGATATTCACTTTGATAAAACAAAAGAAAAGGGGCACCCATTTGCTTATCATGTTTATGGAACTGCTGTCACCACGGTAACGGTTGATTGCCTCCGTGGAATTTATGAAGTGGACTCAGTGAAATTAGTTCATGATTTTGGCAGCAGCATGAATCCGCTTATTGACCGTGGACAAATTGAAGGCGGACTTGTACAGGGTATTGGCTGGATGACGATGGAAGAAGTGGTTTATGATGCTGCAGGTAAATTAAGATCGAATGCTTTATCAACTTATAAAGTGCCGGATATTTATTCAGTGCCTAAAGAAATCACGATTGATTTTTTAACCACACAAAAAGATAACCTGGCAATTTTCCGCTCAAAGGCAGTAGGGGAGCCACCTTTGATGTACGGTATTGGAGCTTTTTTTGCTTTACGCAATGCTGTTAAAAGTTTTAATGCTGCCGCAAGACCGGCTTTTGATGCACCAATGACACCAGAAAAAGTATTGATGAATCTGTATGGACAATACAATGATGCAGCTAAAAATTTGTCAACAAAAGCAATTAAGGATTTGGTGCATGAATAATTTTTGAACCAGGGTTCAGTGCTGCTATTTAACTTTATTGGCAAAGTTTATCCCGCCACAGGCGGGACACTCTTGTACATTTTTTCTTTATTGAGCAACCCAAATAATCCATACATTCCTGATTTTTGAAATTACTTACGACAATCATTTTAGAGATTAGCCATGCAAAAACAAATTGATACCTGGCAACTCATTCATCAAAGTCTGCAACAAAATATTGCAGTAATGCTGCTGTATGTGCTGGAGAGTAAAGGCAGCAGCCCCGGGAGGCAGGGTTTTATGATGGCTGTAAATGCCAATGGTAAAATGAGCGGCTCTTTGGGCGGAGGAATTATGGAGCATAAATTTATTGAACTGGCAAAATCAAAACTTCAGCAATCTTCACCAGAAATTTCTTTGCACCAGCAGGTGCATGATAAAGCCGCAACAAAAAATCAAAGCGGTATGATTTGTTCCGGGGAACAAACTATTTTTTTATACACTGTAAAGAATGAAGATGCAGTTGCAATTGGCAATATCATTTCATCTTTAAAAGAAAATAAAAACGGCACTCTTCAATTATCTTCGAAGGGCATATTTTTTTCTACTGCTGTTCCTGGTAAAAATTATGAACTGCAATTAAAAGGAGATGATGATTTTTTATTCACAGAAAAAACCGGCTATAAGAATATACTCTGCATCATTGGGGCAGGACATTGTGCACTGGCTTTATCGCAACTGATGAGTGCAATGGATTTTTATATTTATCTTTTTGATGACCGTCATGAATTGAATACCATGATCGAAAATATTTTTGTGCATGAGAAACATTTGGTAGTTGATTACACCGCTTTGTCTGCAATGGTTCGGCCTGGTAATAACAGTTATGTTGTTGTAATGACTGTTGGATACCGGACAGATATCACTGCTATGAAAGCCTTGCTGGGAAAGCATTTTGCTTATCTTGGAATACTGGGCAGTAAAAACAAAGTAAAAAAAATGTTTGAGCAGTTAAAGGCAGAAGCTATTGACGAAATATGGTTGAATACTGTACATGCCCCAATTGGGCTACCCATTAGCAGCCAGTCGCCGGAAGAAATTGCTGTAAGTATTGCCGCAGAAATTATTAAAGTGAAGAATGCTTCTGTAAAATGATCATCACTGTATAGTAAGCGTGCCGGGTATTAAAAAATTCTTTCCGGTTGCCACGGTAATGTTTGCCCCGGCAGCAATATGTTCTGTTACATCCAACACACATTGTCCGTTACTGACTGGATTAATAATGATTGCATCCCCGGAAGGCAGTGTTAGTGGCGGCACTTTATTATTCATCCAGTTGCTGGCAAGGCTCCAGTTACCATTGCCTGTAAAAGTATAAGTAGTTTTATCATTGCTCACCAGCCAGATGGTACTGTTCATTAAAAGGTTCCGGTGGTTGGGCGAAACATCCCCGTTATACCCGGCAAATAAATTATCATTGGGATCACCGGTTCCGTCATCGCATGGTGAACTGTCACCAATGGCCACCACTTTGCCCTGGCCATATCTTGCATACGCAACCATTACACCAATATTACCTGCAGCACTACTGATACTTGTTCTGTAGATGACAGGCTTCACACTTGCATTGGCTGTTGGACTAACAGTAATCATTGTGCCATTACTCCATTTCACTTTAGCAACATCACCCATTGGTCCATGTAAAATAGAATCAGATGCTGGCAATGCTGCCAGTTTGGTGGATGTTTCAGAAATATTGGTTAAATCAAAAATAATTCCGAACGGGTTACTGTTACCAGTACTGTTAACCTGCATCAGATCATCCCAGATATGCGGAGAATCCCATCCGTCATTATTTCTGTCGGACACATCATGATCAGAAATCATAAACAATCCGCCACCGCTGTTTACATAATTTAAAATGGCCGTTTTTTCTGCAGCCGTAAATTGTATGTTGGGTTCACAAACAATAAAGGCCTTGTAGTTTGACAGATCCTGAAGATTAGTGGCTTCACCAAAAGTTATCCTGCCGGTTGTGGCTGGCAATGATTCTACTGTATAACCTTTATATGCACAGTCAAGTCCCCAAAATGATAAACCACCGTCCCAATAAGTTTCAGCTGTGGTAACACCTGCTGCCGGTTGTGCAGGGGTTGGAAACCTTTGTGCATTTGATTCTCCGCAAGTTGTGCCCCCGCAAATAGCGGGCCCGGGATTCCAGTTTAAATTGTGAAGATCAGCATCAATAATCCAATCAGCATTACTGGCTGTTTCTGCCTTGGTGGCATCAAATAAAATTTTTACCTGGGCTGTTAATGATTGAGAAAATCCAATCAATAAAAAAAATGGCAGCAGTTTTATGAATACTATTTTTTGCAGAAATACTTGTAATTGAATTTTACGAAACATGATACAAATTTACTGGCTTCCCAATTTTCAACACTGAAATAAAAGAGGCTTACCATTTGATTAACATGAAGGATTAGTTTAAGTACAATGATGACAGCAGTATCAATGTTAACTGGTTAGTTCCTTAAATGAGTATTTATTTTTCTATTAGTTTGATCCCTGTTTTCTCAAATGAAATTTTCCGTTGCTTAAATAAATTACCTGTGGTCATTTTAAAAGTCTTTTTGCTCATACCAAAAAAATCATAGATTTCTTCCGGTGCACTTTTATCATGATAGGGGAGGTAGCCATTATTTTCATGCAGCAACCTTAATATTTTTTCTGTTTCATCTTCCACTCTTTGGTAACCTTTTTTTCCTGCGGCCACATCTATACGAAAACGGTCATCTTTATCCATGCTTTCCGGATAAATCTTTTTGATGAAGCCTTTGAATTTATCCCCCACACCAATGTTGCGGTAGATTTCATTGTGGTGCAGCACACCGGTATGCAGGTTGTTGATGATACACACATAACCGATATCGGTTCTTCTAAAAACAATCAGGTTCACTTCTTCCAGTTCTTTTACCGTCAACTCTTCATTGCTTAAAAATGGATCGATTCTTTCTGTTGCAGCCAATCTTCCTGTTTGTTCATCCAGATAAATTTTTACCAGGTAATCACCATTCACCCTCATGTCAAATAGTTGCTTCGACTTGGGAACAAACATATCTTTCATCAGGCCATTGTCTAAGAATGCGCCCTGGGGATTCACTGTCACTGCTCTTAATTTCACAATGTCACCCAATATTCCTTTTGGTTGTTGAGTGGTGGCAATCAGGCGGTCTTCACCATCGTGGTAAATAAATACTTTCACTTCATCACCAACGGCTAAAGCTGTTGGTACAAAGCGTTTGGGCAATAAAATTCCTTCTGCACCATCGTCAAGATAGGCACCAAATTCTACTAACCGCAATACTTTTAAGTTATTGTATTCACCAACTTTTATCATACCCCTGTCCCCTAAAGGGGAATTTTAAATTATAAAATGAAAAAGATAAACTCCAAATTGCCTGCAAAAAACAGGTTCTCCAAATAACTCCCCTTTAGGGGATGGGGGCAAACAGCCCATCTACAAATTCTTTCTTATCAAATACCAGCAGGTCTGTTGCTTTTTCTCCCACACCAATAAACTTAACCGGTATATTGAATTGATGTGCTATTGCCAACACTACACCACCTTTTGCAGTGCCATCAAGTTTGGTAATGGTAAGCGCTGTGACATCAGTAGCGGCGGTAAAATGCTTTGCCTGTTCCAGTGCATTTTGCCCGGTGCTTCCATCCAATACCAGCATCACTTCATGCGGTGCTTCAGGAATTACTTTTTGTATTACCCTTTTTATTTTACTCAACTCATCCATGAGGTAAGCTTTGTTATGTAGCCTGCCTGCAGTATCAATGATGATGACATCCACATTTTTGGCCAAGCCACTGATCACTGTATCATACGCCACAGAAGCCGGATCGCTGCCCATTTCTTTTTTTACAATTGGAACATTTGTTCTTTCACTCCAGATGGTTAATTGATCTACCGCAGCTGCCCTGAAAGTATCCGCAGCACCCAGCAACACTGATTTGCCAGCCAATGAAAAATTATGAGCCAGCTTGCCGATTGTGGTTGTTTTGCCAACACCATTTACACCCACCACCAAAATAATATGCGGCTTATGAC
>JANLQY010000051.1:0-33715 GCA_031368105.1 Chitinophagaceae bacterium | reverse complement strand
CTTCTGATTTTTCCTTGATCTTCTTTACCGACTTAAACTCTTTCAGCAATTGATCAATGGTTTGTTCGCCAATACCCTTAATTTCTTCCAGTTCATTTTTAAACGTTCCTTTTGATCTTTTATTGCGATGGAACGTAATTCCATACCTGTGAACTTCATCCCTTATGCGGCGAACTAATTTTAAACTGTCGCTGTCCCAGGGAAGTTTGAAAGATTCACTGTCGCCGGGAAAAAACAATTCTTCCTCATTCTTTGCCAATCCTACAACTATTGTTTTACCCACCAGTCCCAATTCTTTAATACTCTCCATGGCAGCGCTTAACTGTCCCTTACCGCCATCAATGATGATGAGTTTGGGCAAAGGCAGTTCTTCGGCCAATACCCTTTTATAACGCCTGAGAACCACTTCTGTCATGGTGGCAAAATCATTGGCCCCACTTACTGTTTTTACATTAAAGCACCGGTAATCAGTTTTACTGGGTTGCCCGTTTTTAAAACAAACCATTGCCGATACCGGGTAGCTGCCCTGGAAATTGGAATTATCAAAACATTCAATATGCTTAGGAATAGAAGACAGGTGCAGGTCTTTTTGCAACTGCACTAATACAGTATCAATTTCACCAGAGGTTTTATCTTCCAACAGCAACATTTTCTTCTTCTTCAATTCTTCTTTAAAATAATTGACATTTTTTTCTGACAGCTCCAGTAATTTTTTCTTGTCTCCTGCTTTTGGTATCGTAATATTTATAGTATCATCCGGATACTCTATTGCAAATGGGATGATTATTTCTTTTGCTTCGCTGTTAAAGGTTTCCCTCAATTGAGCAATTGCAAAACTCAGTACTTCAGCTGCAGATTCGTCGAGTTTTTTAGTAAGGATAATTGTTTTTGTAAGTATGACACTGCCATTGGTAACGGCCAAATAATTTACATACGCAGTATCATTTTCTTCTAAAATACTGAATACATCAAGCGTACCCAGGCGTTCATTTACCACGGTAGAAGTGGCTTTATAATTTTGTAAATGCTCAATCTTTTTCTTTGTGATTTCTGCTTTTTCAAATTCAAGCTGCTGCACCTGTTGCTGCAGTTCTGTTTTAAAATGTTGTATTACCGGCGACAGATTTCCTTTTAAAAGGCTCTTTACACTTTCTAATCCATTTTCATAATCAGTTAATGACTGCAGCCCTTCGCAAGGGCCTTTGCAATTACCAAGATGGTATTCTAAGCAGACTTTAAATTTCTTTTTTTCAATATTAGTTTCGGTAAGATTTAGCTTACAGGTTCTGAGAGGAATATTTTGTTTAATAAAATCAAGCAGTTCCCTTACCCTTCCTAAGGATGTGTAGGGGCCAAGATATTGGGAGCCGTCATTGATTTTTCTCCGGGTAAAAAAGACCCTGGGGAAGGGTTCTTTTTTTACTACGATGTAAGGATAACTTTTGTCATCCTTCAAATTAATATTGAAGAGCGGCTGGAAATTTTTTATGAGTGAATTCTCCAGTAAGAATGCATCCTGTTCATTGTTTACAATTGTAAATTCTATTTTGCGGATCCGCTGAACTAATTCGTGTGTTTTATAAGAAGTAAATGTTTTAGAAAAATACGAACCTACTCTTTTTCTAAGGCTCTTTGCTTTGCCAACATATAAAAGCTGATCCTCCGAATCATAGTATTTATAGATGCCCGGCTGCAGTGGAATGGTGTGGGCTATTTTCGCAAATTCTTCTTGTGTCATTATTTATACAGATACTACAAATTATTAGAAAAGAAAGCAGCCTTCTGTTCCGGCAATTATTGATTACTGGAAAGATCCCATATTAATTTCATGTCATTTTGTATTTCACTGTTGCCACCAGGTTTGTTTAAAATAGTTACCAGTTTAGCCCATTTATCAGTTTGCCAGGTTAATTGCTGGGTATAAACCTGGTTATTGGCTTTCAGTTGTTTTAAAATATAAACTCTTTTTACATTACCAGTTTCAGGGTCAACATAAACAACCCAGCGACGCAGAGATATGCTGTCGGGCAAAGCTGTTTTAGGATCGTAAGTAAATGTAATTGCGTTGGTACTTTGATCGTTAAATTTTGATTCTTTAAAAAAGGAAGTAAGATTTTCTTTGTCTATCAAATCTGCAATGAATGGCTGAAGCAGCGGCCTTATTTTTTCTCTCGGTATCCAGGCAGAATCAACTTTTTTAGCAGCGGTGGTTACCTGCAAAAAAGTTATCTGCATGGAATCAAGCAACCTCATTTGACCTTTTAAAAATGATGTTACCGGGAAGAAAGAACTTTGTGTTGAATCTTTTGGTGATGAGTTATCTGCACTTGGTTCAGGCTGATTATTTTTATTATCTGTGCAACCAAAAATGATGAAGACGATGAGTAAAAGAGAAAGCAATTTTTTCATGCCACAAAATTAGCCTGAAAGTAATTGTAAAACAAAAAACCACTGCTGGTACGGCGCAGTGGCTTTAGTTAAAATTTGTTCTTTTGGGAACAATAAATAAACGCCTGCAGAGAAAAAAAATTGCCTTTCCTCCAAAATATTAATGAATAAATTACTTACAATTTTTTGCTGACAGCAATCTTAAATCCGTAGTTCTGCAGTCTTTCTTCTACAGAATATAACTTGGTGTTGGTGGAAAAAATTTGTGTGCGGATCTGTGGGCCTACCTGCCAGGTATAGTTGCTTGTTTTGAAAGAAATATATGTTTCAAATCCTGCATTCAGGTTAAATCGGTTGAGTAAAGATTTATCCTGTACATAATTGCGCCGGTCGGTAGAAAGAAGAAAAGATCTGCCATATACAACAATTGTTGGCTGTATAGTGGCAGCAACATACCACTCTATATTATCAAGAGCAGCCAGCTTAAGGTCGGCTCCGATAGGTAGTGATATCTGGTAACTTTCATTATGCAGCTTTAGAGGCGATAAGCCAGTTGCATTGGAGAAAGGAGTTGTTCTGAAAACTTCATAAACAGATTCGTTGTTATCACTGTTCATTGTTAATGAAGTGGCAACCGGGTGATAGTTTTCAAAAGCATGTGTATTGTACCTCGTATAATTTAATTGTATGCCCACTTTTACTTTTACTCTTTTTAATAAATCATATTGCAAAGCAAGTCCTGTTTCAACACCAAAGGATGGCTTTTGAATAACCGCATTCTCTATATCTGTATTATTAATGTTTGTCAAATTATTACCAAGATATTTTCCTGCAGCATTATTATGCAAAGTTCTGTAAATAAGCGAAGGTGTGAAGTAAGCCTGCCAGCTAACTTTCCCTGCCCATTTTTTTGCAGCAGGCTTGTTGTACAAAGCATAATTTTCTATCCACGCTTTATCAGTTTCTGATAATGCAGCAGTTGGTTTAGCAATTTTATTTTCTTCAGCACCGTTCTTTACAGTTTTGGTATTTACGATAGCCGAAGCATCCTTATCATTACCAGCAACAATAGTTTCTGCAGTGGCTAAAGCAGGTGTACTTATATTTTGAATTTGATTTTTAGCGATGCTGTTTTGTTTTCCTGCTTCGCTTTTTTTCATTGCAATCGTTTCGTCATTGTCATCCGGAGATAAAACAATTTTTTCTTCTGTAGACATTTGCCTATTGTTATTTACTGCAACGGAATTGATTGGTTCTTGAGCAGGAGCTTTTATTTTTATAGTCTCTTTTATTGGCGATATCGAAAGATCATTAACAGGTGTTGTAATTGCAATTCCAGGATTACCTGTGCTTAATTTATTACGGGTGTTATTATTAGTTCTGTGATTGTAGGATGGTGTTGTTTGAACACCAGCATAAACAACAGCCGCATTAATTTTTATACTGGAAATTTTGCCAGAAAAATTACTTGCAGTTGAATTTTGATTAACCGGTAATTGGGAAATCAAAATGGTCTGTTGATTAACTGCCTGTTGATTTGAACCAACAACATATTGGGAAGCCAAGGCTTTATTATCAAATGGAAATTGATAGGCATTTGCCTGAAGAATAATTGAATTATTCTGTTTAATACTCAGTTCCTTGCTGGTATCAGTATTGAGATAGCCAACCAGTAAAAGAGAAAAGATTAAAATAATGCACATCGAAATAGAGGGTAGCCTGTTGCCGGGGTGCATATTATTGTATATGCTATACCAAACTTTTTTTGAAGGGTACATTCTGAATTCATCTGTTTTTTCTTTCAGGAAGCGTTCAAAGCTGTCTATGTTATATTTACTTTCCATTTTATCACAAGCGTCTTACTGTTAAATATCGTTATCAGGTTTTGGTAATTTTTATTTTTACATTGCCGCCATCGAAGCATTTGCTGCTCCTTTTTCTCTTGGCGGTGTCAATATCTTTTTCTTTATTAAAACATCTTCCAGCATTGTTTTCGCCCTTGTATATTGAGACCTGCTGGTGCTTTCCTCAATATCCAGCATATTGCCAATTTCTTTATGAGAATATCCTTCAATTGCATAAAGATTCAAAACGGTTCTGTAACCCAGTGGCAGCAGCCTTATACATTCCACCACTTCTTTCGCCTGCATGATGGATGGGATAGCTTCTTCCCTGATACCAATGCTGCTGGCATATATAATGTCCACACTCTCGGAAAACTTTTTGTTTTTCTTGAGAGCATTAATACAGGTGTGAACGATGATTCTCCTGATCCATCCTTCCAAGGCACCCTCACCTCTGTATTGATGTATTTGAGAAAATATTTTGATAAATCCCTCCTGCAGCATGTCTTCTGCATCTTCCCGGTTTTTAGCAAAGCGGTAACAAACCCCGAGCATTCGGGGGCTGAAACGGCAGTATAACGCATCTTGCGAAGCGGCATTGTTTTGAAGGCATCCGGCCAGCATTTGCTCTTCGGTCATAGTGTGCTTGGTTTACTGCATAAATATAGGCAAAATTATCTTAGGAAAGGCTGCTTTTGAAATATAATAAACAAGTAAAAATATTACAAAAATATTAGCTATACGACTTAAAATCAGAAGCCGTATTTATTAAAACAAAGCTGTTAAAAGTATGTTGGGCTAACAATCTCAGAGCAGTTGTTTTTATTTTTTTCTTGTTAAACTGTCTGCCGGGTAAGTTGCTTTCATGCTGTCGATTGCCGACCTGGCCCAGCCTGATAATGCCAGCTTTTGATTGTTATCCAATACAGCGTTTTTGTGAATAAGTGTGTAAGTGCTAAGTGGCATTTCATCTTCTTTTACCTGCTTAATTATTTCATCAAATTTTTTGTATTGCTTTCTTAAACTATAAGATGCAAATTCATTAAAATTCACTTCTCCTTTACCATCCTCAATGTGATTATTTAACCACCAGGCCACAGGTTGTATTTTGCTGTACCAGGGATATTTGGTGTTGTTGCTGTGGCAATCGTAGCAGCTTGTTTTTAAAATGGTCTGCACATTATCCGGCACCGGAAAAGCTTTGCTGATATCATTGTTTATTGCAGCAGCAGAGGTATCAATATTTTTTTTAGGATGAATAAACTGGATAACAACTAAAATAATTAATAAAACGTAGATGATTTTTTTAAGCATGGTTGCAGGGTTTATTTCAGGTTGTACTTCTTTTTTATTTCAGCAGGGATAATGCGGTTGATGGTTTCATCTTCTTCTAAGCCCAGCATGGTCTAGGTGTTTTTTGAATAATTGTCTTTGATGGCCAATGCCTCTTTATTTTGAGACACCCAAAATATTTTGCTTGCTTCATCATAGCTTACATTTTCTTCTCCAAACTTCTTTTTAAAATTTTGCAGTACCTGCTCCGATTTTTCCTCCATTTCTTTTTTCAGCAGTTTAATTTTCATCTTTACACTGTAGCCAAATTTTGTGAAAGCACCTTTGCTGAATTTTGATACCGGCTGCACAATACCAATTCCTACAGAATCTAATTTGATATCTATGTCAGCATTATTGTAAGCATTTTCCAGCAGCTCTTTCATCTGTTTTTTGTCAACCAGTTCAAAAATCCGGGGATACATATAGCTTAACAGCAAATTAATTTTCAAGTCTTTAGAATAGGCAAGGTATTCAGCAAGGCGCTTGTTTAATGCAGCATCACTGGTTTGGCTGGTTGCAGTAAAAGAAACGGCAATAAAAAACAGAACGATTAATTTTTTCATTTGTACTGTTAATTAGTTGTTGATTAAAATATTTCCGTTCATTTCTTTTGGTATTGGCAATCCCATCATTGTTAAAATTGTAGGCGCCATATCACCCAATTTTCCGGGCAATACTTTTCCATGCCAGTTATTATCTATCACAAAAAACGGAACCAAATTTAATGTGTGTGCAGTATTGGGGCTGCCGTCTGCATTGATTTCATAATCCGCATTGCCATGGTCGGCAGTAAGAAAAATTGC
The DNA here is from genome assembly GCA_031368105.1 of Chitinophagaceae bacterium. Classification (GTDB taxonomy): domain Bacteria; phylum Bacteroidota; class Bacteroidia; order Chitinophagales; family Chitinophagaceae; genus Ferruginibacter. The sequence continues at coordinate 27,345 of JANLQY010000051.1, read as the reverse complement.
ATAGTCCTGTTTCAATGCTACGGTTACCACTTTCTCTACACAGGCATCTACTGTTTCCACTGCTTTTATTACAGCTTCCCACACGCCAGTATGGCCCACCATATCTGCATTGGCAAAGTTGAGACAGATAAAATCTGCCGGGTCATTTTCTATTTCTTTTACAATAGCAGCAGTCACTTCGGCGGCACTCATCTCCGGCTGCAAATCGTAAGTTGCCACTTTGGGTGATTGAATCATAATCCTTCTTTCACCATCAAACGGTACTTCCCTGCCACCACTAAAAAAGAAAGATACATGCGGATATTTTTCTGTTTCGGCAATGCGGATTTGTGTCTTTCCATTTTGCTGTAAAATTTCTCCCAATGTATTTTTCAAATCATCATTTTCAAAAACAACATTTACATTTTTGTATGTCTGATCATATTGAGTCATAGTGGTGTAATGCAGGTCAAGACAATGCATATCATATTCATGCATGTCTGTCTGTGTAAGCACCTGTGTAATTTCACGGCAACGGTCTGTACGGAAATTAAAAGAGATCACCACATCGCCATTTTTTATTTTAGTATCTGCCACATTGCTGTTGATGATGGGTTTGATGAATTCATCTGTTTCTCCAGCAGCATAACTTTGTTTTACAGCCGCTAAAATATTGTCTGATTTTATGCCAACAGCATTTACCATTGCATCGTTAGCAAGCTTTACACGTTCCCATCTTTTGTCTCTGTCCATGGCATAATAGCGGCCGGTAACAGTAGCAATAGCCCCGGTAGAAATATCTAAATGCTGCTGCAATTCAGTTAAAAAACCAAGACCGCTTTTTGGGTCAGTATCCCTGCCATCAGTAAAAGCATGGATCAGCACATTGCTCAATCCTTTATCCTTACAAAGCGAAGTGAGTGCTTTTACATGGTTGATATGAGAGTGTACGCCACCATTGCTTACGAGCCCCAGCAGGTGCAAGGCTTTGTTATTTTTTTTTGCAAATTCAATTGCATTCAGCAAGGTTGTATTGCTTTGAAATTCGCCGGTCTTTATGGCCACATTTATACGCTGCAGTTCCTGGTACACAACCCTTCCTGCGCCCAGGTTCAGGTGGCCCACTTCGCTGTTTCCCATCTGCCCTTCCGGCAGGCCAACATCTTCGCCACAGGTTACTAAGGTAGTGTTGGGATATTTTTGATATAAAGAACTTACAAAAGGAACATGGGCATTTTGGATAGCATCGCTGCTTTTTACCTTGCCAAGGCCCCATCCATCCATGATAATGAGTATTGCTTTTTTATTTTCCATCTGCCAAAGCTAACTTATTTGCAACTTTTTGCGAAAGCAAGTTGTCCTATGTTTAGTACTTTGCTATAGTTAACAATAATAATAAAGGGCTTGGCACGTTTTTAGTAAAATGATAATCACAAATCAATATTTATGAAACAATTTTTCTCTATAGCAGCAGCCATTGTATTAACTTCTTTTACCACATTTATGAGCATAGATGAAGTGGTAAGCGCCATGAGGGCCGGCAATGCATCCCAGGTGGCAAAATATTTTGACAATACCGTTGAAATAACAATGCCCGACAAAGGCAGCAGTTTCAGCAAAAGCCAGGCAGAAATTGTGCTGAAAGATTTTTTTGCCAATAACCCGGTAAAAGGGTTTGAGGTAATTCACAAAGGGCAAAATGATGGATCACAATATTGCATCGGTACATTGATTACAAAAAACGGGTCTTTCAGAACCACCCTGTACATGAAGCAGAAAGGCGATGTGTTGCTGTTGCAGGAACTGCGGTTTGAAAGCAGGTAAATAATACTTCGAATAAAATTTTATCTCCCGGTATAAAACGGGGGATTTTTTATTCTTTAGTTTTGCTGCAATGATTTACGAAGAAAAATTAAAGCTGCTGATAAAAAATGCACTGGCAGAAGATATTGGCGATGGAGACCATTCCACGCTGTCCAGCATTGATGCTGCGGCAACAGGCAAAGCCGTTTTAAAAATTAAAGAAGATGGGGTACTCGCCGGCGTTGCAGTGGCAGAAAAAATTTTTCGCTACATGCAGCCGGATATTATTTTTACCACATTTAAACATGACGGCGATACCATGCAGTATGGTGATATTGCTTTTGAAGTGGAAGCAAAAGTGCATACCATTTTACAATGCGAAAGACTGGTGCTGAACAGCATGCAAAGAATGAGCGGCATTGCCACGCTGACCAAAGTATATGTTGATAAAATAAAAAATTATAAAACCAAATTATTAGACACCCGGAAAACCACTCCTAATTTCAGGTTGCTCGAAAAGGAAGCGGTGAGTATTGGCGGCGGTGTTAACCATCGCTTTGGTTTGTATGATATGATTATGCTGAAAGATAATCACATTGATTATTGCGGGGGCATTGAAAAAGCAATTGAGAAAGCTTATCAATATGTGCAGATAAAAAAGCCAGGCCTGCGGATAGAAGTGGAAACAAGAAATTTGGAAGATGTAAAAAAAGTAATAGCCACCGGTAAAGTAGATGTGATTATGCTGGATAATTTTACACCGGAACAAATTACCGAAGCATTGAAAATAATTGATCGAAAATATCAAACAGAAGCCAGCGGAGGAATCAACCTGGGCAACATAGAAAGTTATGCAGCTACCGGTGTTGATTTTATTTCCAGCGGCGCTATCATACACCAGGCAAGGAGTTTAGACTTAAGTTTGAAAGCTGTGATCAATAAATAACAAAACCATGCAGAAGAAAAAAATAAAGTCATTGAGCGGATTGGTGTATTCAACCGATCCGAATTTTAAATTGGAAGACGACAATGCAGCAGAGCAGGAAACGCTGCTGCCTGCACAGCAAAAACTAAAAATATTGCTGGATAAAAAACAACGGGCAGGTAAAGCAGTTACATTGGTTACGGGATATGTAGGCAAAGAAAATGATATGGAAGAGCTGGGTAAAAAATTAAAAACATTTTGTGGTACCGGTGGTTCGGTAAAAGACGGAGAAATAATTATCCAGGGCGATAACAGGGATAAAGTATTACAATGGTTGCAGAAGAACGGATTTGCTGCTGCCAAAAAAAATTAACAATTACGATTGCTCAACTTTTATCCGGGATAAAAATACTCAATGCCCCACTGGGACATTTCTTCACCTGCTCAATAATCTTTTCTGTTTCTGCCTGGCTCATATCTATCCAGGGCTTTCTTGCAGGGTCAAATACAGGCCTGAGCCCACGGGCACAAATACCTGAATGGATACAAATATTGGGCTGCCATAAAATACTGATTTCGCCGTTTGTGTATTTATGTGTGGTAACAGGCATTTTTTTTATTTTGGTAATGAGAATAAACTAATTTACAACAAAAGCATATTCTTTTGATTATTTTTACATTATTCAAATCACAACAATGGTGTCAAAAATCTCTGAGGGTGTTACGGTTTCGGTAGAAACATTTTACCAGCCCGATTACAGCAATCCTACCAACAATGAGTTTATGTTTGCTTACCGCATCACCATTGAAAATAACAATGCTTATCCGGTAAGATTGCTGCGGCGGCACTGGTATATTTTTGATGCTACCGGAAGTTTGAGAGAAGTAGAAGGAGAGGGCGTGATAGGAGTACAGCCACAGATCAATCCCGGTACACAATACCAATACATCAGTGGGTGCAATTTAAAAACAGAGATGGGAAAAATGTATGGCACTTACCAAATGGAAAATATCAACAATCAAAAACAATTTGATGTCACTATTCCGGCATTTGAAATGACAGTGCCTTTCAAAATGAACTAAATAATGTTTTAACTGTATCTTTAATACGCAGCACAAAAATATTTTCTCTTAAGTCCAATATCAAACCAGCATGGCAAAAATAACTTTCGATAACCGCAACAATCTTTTTTACCAAAGCTTAAAGGCATCGGTAGAAGAATATTTCGACAACAGGCAGGTAAAGAAAACCGGCGACTGGAGATTGTACACTAAAACCATTATTCTTACCGGCAGTGCGGTGGTCATTTATTGCAGTTTGATATTTTTACACTTACCGGCTTTGCCTGCTTTGTTTTTAGCGGCTTTGCTGGGCTACGCTATGGCCTGCATTGGTTTTAGTGTAATGCATGATGCCAACCATGGCAGCTACAGCACTAAGCAATGGGTCAATGACGGACTCGGCCTCAGTATGAATGCCATGGGCGCCAGTGCTTATTTCTGGAAACAAAAACACAATATTATTCACCACACTTATACCAATGTAGATGGCATTGATGATGATATTGCCAAAAGCCCCATCATCCGCCACTGTGAATCACAGCGCTGGGTACCGGCACATAAAGTGCAGCATTTGTACCTGCTGCCCATCTATGCTTTAAGCACTTTGTTCTGGGTTTTTATCATGGACTTCACCAAGTATTTCACCAAAAAAATTTATACCACTGCCGCCTGGAAGATGAGTGCTAAAAACCACCTCATTTTTTGGGTCACCAAAATTTTATACATTACTTTTTACATGGTTATTCCTGCAATGGTATGGGGCGTTTGGCCATGGCTGTTAGGTTACTTTATTTTAAATGCCGCCATGGGGCTTACCATGTCCATTGTTTTTCAACTGGCGCATGTGGTGGAGATTACCGAGTTTGAAAATGTGGAACTGGATGAAACCAAACATTTGGAAACTGCCTGGGCCGAACATGAGTTAAGAACCACTGCCAACTTTGCCATGGACAGTAAAGTCATCTCTTGGTTTGTAGGCGGATTAAATTTCCAGATAGAGCATCATCTCTTCCCCAAAGTAAGCCATGTGCATTATCCTGCTATCAGTAAAATAGTAATGGAAAAATGTAAAGAGTACAATCTGCCCTACAATAAATATAATACCATGATGGAAGCGGTTGCTTCTCATTTAAGAGTGATGAAAAGTTTGGGCAAAGCCCCCGGAGTAGTTAAAAAACACCGGGAAGAAGTGCAGGCTGCTTAGGGGGTTGAGTAGTAAGTTATAAGTAATAAGTTGTAAGTAGGGAGTTAATTCTTACGGGAAATCAAAAAATTATTTCTTCAACTAACTATCCAATCAACCTCTCAACAAATTAACCAAGCAACTTATCAAGGCTTGTACTTTGCTGCCTGAAAAATTGTCTCTGCATCCAGTGCAATCAGCTGCTGCGGTGTAATTGTGGGATTTTTCTGAATGTACTTTTTAATGATCTGCCACCCGGTAAATGAACCCACATTGCCCGGTGAACCTTCCCCAAGCTCCTGTGTTTTAGGCCCTTCATCCACAAAATTTTTGATGATGTTTTTATCCGTTGTTTGCAGCATTGAATTTTTGGTAAACAGATCCCATATCACCGCTTCATGATCGTAACAATCTTTTAATTGTTCTTTCTTGTAGCCAATCAATTTGTATTCATCTGTGGCCGGTAAAAATTTTTGCAACAGGTACAGCTGCTTTCCTTTTTCAATCATTTGGGTTATCAGCGGCTGGTCACTTTCTTTGTCGGGGTACAGGTCAGTGTTAATGATTGTCTTCATGCAATTGACGGGGATATACTCCGGTTCAAAACGCTGTGAAATATATTCAGGATAGATCTGGTTGACCATCTCAGTTTTATACAAAGGATAATCTTTGCCTAAATAATTGTGCAGCCCAATCAGCAGGCCTTCATTGGCAATGACAGCACCAAAGCCATCCGGTGGACCGATGTAAGTAATTATTTTCTCCGGTAATTTATACGAAGGAAAATAATATTTCACCAGTTGCAGCCCATGATGAATTTCTTTTTCATAAATAGAAAAATCAGGGATCTTTTTTTCAGTATCGTTGTACACGGTTCTGAAAGCGTTGATAAAACCATTCACATAATTGGCAGTGCTGTCTGCAGGCCACTGAGGGTCGGCACCTAAAATTTTTCGGAGATAGATGGCGGTAAATCCGGGGTTTACATTTTGCAGCCGTTGTAAATACTGGCTGAGCGATGCAGCCGTAGTATCAAATAATTTTTTCTCAAAACGTTCGGTGCTGAGGTTAATTTTTACAGCAGAAACATCAGGCCCTTTATCCGCATTGCTGCAACCAGATAAAAATAAAGCGGCAGCCAATACAACAGTAAATACTCTCATTAGTACAAATGCTTTTTTAAGTTTTAACTTTACAAATAAATAACAATTTTCACAAACGTAAAGGTAAGCTCCGCCAGCCAGCGGATTCAGGCAACATGAAAATATTTTTAGCACAGCAAAACTATCACATCGGAAATTTTGAAAGCAACACACAAAAAATAATTTGTGCAGCACAGGAAGCAAAAAAGCAGGGCGGCGATATTGTTGTATTCAGCGAACTCAGTGTGTGCGGCTATCCGCCAAGAGATTTCCTGGAGTTTGATGATTTTATCAATAAATGCAACCAGGCCATTGATGAAATAAAGCAATATGCCGACGGCATCGCCATCATCATTGGGGCACCCGATAAAAACAAAAATAAAGAAGGCAAAGATCTTTTCAATGCCGCTTATTTTTTGGCCGACAAACAAATACAGCACATTGCCCACAAAACCTGCCTGCCCACTTACGATGTATTTGATGAGTACCGTTATTTTGAACCGGCCTACGAATGGAACGTAATCGCCTACAAAGGAAAACGCATTGCCCTCACCATTTGTGAAGACATCTGGAACCTTGGTGACAATCCCCTCTACCGCATTTGCCCCATGGATAAGCTGATGGAACAGCAGCCCGATATGATGATCAATATCTCTGCTTCACCATTTGACTACACACACGATGAAGACCGCAAAGCCACCATCAAAGCAAATGTGGTAAAGTATCGGCTGCCCATATTTTACTGCAATGCCAACGGCAGCCAGACAGAAATTGTTTTTGACGGTGCTTCTCTTGTATTTGATAAAGATGCCAACCTCTGCGGACAGCTGCCTTCCTTTCAATCGTGCCTGCAAAGTTTTGAATTGAATGAGGATGGCACCATTGATGCCCCCATCATTGAGCCGGCCAGCCGGGTGCCCGACAAAGAATTAAACCCAACTACCCTGCAGGAAGAATTGAATATTGCACAGGTGCATGATGCCATTGTGATGGGCATCAAAGATTATTTTGCCAAGATGGGTTTCAGCAAAGCCATCATTGGCAGCAGCGGCGGGATAGACAGCGCCGTTACCATTGCGCTTGCCTGTAAAGCACTCGGTGCAGAAAATGTACGGGCTGTTTTAATGCCCTCACAATACAGCACCGGCCACTCTGTAAGTGATGCAGAACAGTTAAGTAAAAATTTAGGCAACCCTTATGATATCATCCCCATCAAAAATATTTACGATGCTTTTTTATCAGAGCTGAAACCAGTTTTCAACGACTTACCTTTTAGCATAGCCGAAGAAAATATTCAGAGCCGTACCAGGGGAAATTTGCTGATGGCCATTGCCAATAAATTTGGTTATATCCTGCTCAATACATCCAACAAAAGTGAACTGGCTACCGGCTACGGCACACTCTATGGCGACATGGCCGGAGGGCTGGGTGTGCTGGGAGATTGCTACAAACTGCAGGTGTATGCTCTTACAAAATATATCAACCGTCAACAGGAAATCATCCCCATCAATATTTTTACCAAAGCTCCATCTGCAGAATTGAGACCCGGGCAAAAAGATTCAGATTCATTGCCCGACTATTTGATACTTGACAAAATTTTATTTCAATATATAGAAAGAAGGCAGGGACCCAACGAAATAAAAGCACAGGGTTTTGATGCTGCACTGGTGGACAGGGTGCTGAAAATGGTAAACGTAAACGAATACAAACGCAACCAGTTTTGCCCTATCATCCGCATCTCTTCCAAAGCTTTTGGTGTGGGCAGAAGGGTACCGATTGTAGGGAAGTATTTAAGTTAGTCTCAGACTTTAGATGAAGCCGCCTCATTTAATTATGAGACGGCTTCTTTATAATAATAATGATACCATTATTTCACGGCAATGTCTTTTCCAGGCTAACTGTGTCGTCCGGGCAAATTTTATTAAACCAAAATTCAGTTTACATAAAAGCACAAAGCACACCACCCATCAGCGCCAATGTAAGCATCCAGTAGCCGGTATGTATGGCCACGTACTTAAAACCTCTGCGTTCAAATAATGAAATGATTCCTATAACAGGCATTGCAATAAACAATCCCGAAATAGTGCCATGCAAAGTGCCATGTTTAAAAGTGCGGAACCGGCTGCCGTAAGTGTCATAAAAATTTTTCATATAGGTTGCAGTCTCTTGTGTATTATCACCCTGCATTACAGAATTAAAACCAAATTGGTGTATCACAATCGTCATCAATGCAGAGGCTAGTATACAGCCAAATAAATAAGTGAGCCCAAATATTAATAACATGTTAGCCCCTTTCATTGATTCTTCGGTAAAGCCAACGGATTTCATCCAGGCATTGCCAAATACTTTGGGGTGGTACCAGATAAATCCTGTTATCAATGGAATAAGGCCTGCTAAAAAAATAATCCAGAAGTGTGGTTGCATAAAAATTAGTTTAAGGTGATGATGATAAAACATTGTGAAAGTAATAAAAATTTATTCTCCTTCCCAGCAACATCCCCGGCACTGCCCATTGCTCATTTAAAATGTTGCTGGAAAATCTTTCCCTGTAATACCAATGCTACATTTATCAGCCGCACAAAAAATTAAAAGGTTTAACTTACAGGCTGGTTTATGCAACCGCTTTTTTTTATTTTCCTTTATTCAATACTGTATAAAATAAGTTTATGAAACAAAAATTAATACTGCTTGCTTTTGTAACGCTGACTGTTGCTGGCATTACTGCACAAACAAAAACTGGACTGCATGTAACCAATACTTTTCACATAGCCAGTGCCGGTGGCTGGGACTATTTAGAAATAGGCCCCATTAACAACTGGCTATATGTAAGCCATGGTACGCAGGTAAATATTTTAAATAAAAAAACAGGTGACTCTGTTGCTGTGATTGAGAACACCACCGGTATTCACGGGATTGCTTTTGATGTTGCTAACAGCAGGGGTTACACCAGCAATGGCAGAATTAATTCGGTTACTGTATTTGATATGAACAGCAATAAAGTGCTAGCGCAAATTGCAACCGGTCAAAACCCGGATGCGATTATGTATGAACCTTTTTCTAAAAAAATAATTACCTGTAACGGACGCAGCAAAAATTTAAGCATCATCGATCCACTGCAAAATAAAACTATCGACAGTGTGGATGTTGGCGGTAAACCGGAAACTGCCGTTAGTGATGGTGCCGGTAAAATATTTGTAAACATTGAAGATAAAAATGAAATTGTTGTGATAGATGCGGCAACATTTAAAGTACTGCAGCACTGGAGCATTGCACCGGCTGATGGCCCTACAGGGCTGGCTTATAATAAAGTGACCAACCGGTTGTTTGCAGGATGCGATAAAGTATTGGTGGTGGCAGATGCTGCTACCGGTAAAATAATTGCAACCCCGGCTATTGGTGATGGCTGCGATGGGGTGGCATTTGATGCCGCCACAAAAAATATTTATACTTCTAACGGTGAAGGCACTGTTACCGTTATTCATGAAGACAATGCCGGTAAATTTACCGTAGTGGAAAATATCATTACAAAAAAAGGGGCAAGAACAATTGCCATAGACAAAGCCACCGGCCTGCTGTATTTGCCAACAGCCGAATTTGAACCAATGAAGCCCGGCGAAAAAGGAAGACCCAAAATGATACCCGGCACTTTCCAGGTTTTAGTTGTTGGTAAATAGAAGGTACAGCTCCGGCGCTGCTTAATGTCTTTCTGAAACAAAGCAAGCGGCAGGCAGTTTTTAAAAAAGGTGATAACCACTCAAAAATACCGTTGAATCACCCTTGTTTTATTCGGTGATATACTCCACATTTACAGCTTTATCCAAATTGCTTTTTATAAAAGAAATATGAATGAATTGATATTGCTTAAATTACCTGCAATCTTAATTTATTGCTTCATGGAACAGGGGTAAGGGATCTTACATGATGATGGCGTAGGCTATGGCGGTTGTCTGAACTATGATTTTTGTGATTAAATGATTACTATGATTTATCATAAAAATCAAACCAATCAAATAAATCACAGTGGAGACAAAAAGATAATTATGATTAAAGAACAGTATAAATATTCAGAACTCACTTCAAAAATTATTGGCTGTGGTATGGAAGTACACAAGAAGCTGGGTAATGGTTTCCAGGAAGTAATTTATCAAAGGGCTTTGGAAATAGAAATGCGGTTGACAAATATTGCCTTTAGCCGTGAATTTGAAATGCCTATCATTTACAGGGATGAACAGATTGGAACAAGAAGAGTGGATTTTTTGGTAGAAGGAGTTATCTCTGTTGAACTAAAGGCAATCACTAAATTGGAAGACGTACATTTTGCACAAGCCATCAATTATTTAGAAGCCTATAATCTTGAAATTGGTTTGTTAATCAACTTTGGAGAAACAAGTCTTAATTTCAAACGGCTAACCAATAAGAAATATAAATCGTCTTAACTGTGATTTATGTGATTGATATGATTGCTTTGAAAATAAACCAAGAGTAAAAAAATCACATCAATCAAAAAAATCAAACAAATCACAGTTCAGACAATAGGTGCAACAACAATTCCCCCGACACTTCCAGCATAGTTTCCAAAGTATATTTTCCTTAATTGATTGCAACGTTTTCAGCCCTGTTCATTGCCCATTGAGTCATAGAAAACGTTACGGGAAATCTTAAAATATCTACTCCGCCACGTTTGCTTGTCAGCAAAAAAGTAAAAGCAGTCGCTTGGGGGTCTTTGCTTGTCAGCAAAAAAGTAAAAGCAGTCGCTCGGGAGCCTTTGCTTGTCACGCAAAGCATTGCCGCAGGCAGTAACCTGGTAAATATCATTAGCTTTTTTAGGTTCATTTAAGCTCATTTAAGTTCATTTTAGCGGCAGCTCAAATAAAAAAGCAGGCCGTACAGTTATATGGCTGGTATTTTATTTTAAACCCAAAAAATTAATAAAAATGAACACAGCAGAAATCAGCATCAGCTTCAGCCGTTATTCTGATGCCAATTTAGAAACCAAGGCCCAGCACATTGTTGCCAGCCTTACCGGTAATGCGGCCTACCCTACTCCCACGCCTAAACTAAGCGATTTGGAGGCGGCATTAACTGCCTACACCAATGCAAAAATTGCTGCGGAAGCGCTGGGCAGAGTAAACGTGGCAGAAAAAAATAAAGCCCGTACTGCACTGCAACTGGTGCTAACGGCAATGGGCAGGTATGTAATATTTACTGCTAACGGCGACATCACCACGCTGATAAGCAGTGGCTACACCCTGTTTAAAGAACCGGAACCGCAGCACCTGCCTGCTGTGGGCAATGTTACCCTCAGCAATGGCATCACCGCCGGAGAGCTGATAGCATCAGTTAAAAGGCCAAAGGGGGCTAAAAACTACCTTCATCAAATAAGTGCAGTGCTGCCCACAGACAATACGGTGTGGACCAGCAACCCCAGCAGCCGCAGCCGTTACACTTTTACCAACCTGCAGCCAGGTAAACAGTACTGGGTAAGGGTGGCTGCTTCGGGCAGCAACCAGCAGCTGGCTTACAGTGCGGTGGCTACACAGTTTGCACAGTAACCCGGCAGGCTATTCCATTTTTTTTAAAGACCGCCTTGTGCGGTTTTTTTATTGCCGGCAGGTAAAATAATTCCCCAAAAGGGGTATTGCATTTATTAAATAAACATATTATGTTTCCTTAAACAACATGCTCATGAAGATGAAATACCCCAAACCCCACTCCATGGGCGACAATGGAGATAACCGTAAGTATAAAAAATGGCTGAAGAGCAGGCATGTAAAAGATATGCTGGGCATCAGCGAAAGCACTTTGAAAAGATACTGGGAAAAAGGCATTATACAGACACATCAGCCATACGAGGGTGCTAATTTTTTGTACGATCCTGATGGCGTGGCAAAATTTAACCGGCCGGATTAACCGTTGCAGCTTCCCTGTCTTGGAGCTGGGGAGCAGTGTGAAAACCTGCGTTTTTCATGTATAGGGTTAAAAAAGAATCCTGTTAAAGCAAAAAAAACTTTCGCATATTTACATGTTGTGCGGCATAATTTGTTGACACAGCAAGCTTGAATAGAATTCATTAAATATTGTAGTAATAAAACGGGGGAGCAGAAAACCGATTAACGTAAACATTAAAATCAGAAAAGTATGAAATCAGTATTAATCACAGGCACAAATAAGGGAATTGGTTTCGCAACTGCACTTTCATTTGCCCGGGCAGGTTATAAAGTATTTGCAACAATGCGTAATCCTGAAGTAGCTTCCGCTTTAAAGCAACATATTGCCGATGAGTCTCTAACAATAATAATTTATAAAATGGATGTTGATTCTGATGAATCAGTTAAACACTGCATAGAAACTATAATAAAGGAACATGGACCAATAGATGTGTTGGTAAACAATGCCGGTATTGAGCGCCACGGCTCAGTGGAGGAATTGGCAATGGCTGATTTTAAAGCAGTGATGGAGACTAATTATTTTGGTGTTATCAGGTGCATTCAGGCGGTTCTGCCAAAAATGCGGCAAAATAAAAATGGTTGTATAATAAACGTGGGGTCTATTTCAGGAAAAATTGCCAATACGCCTTTAAGTGCTTATTGTGCAAGCAAGCATGCATTGGAAGCACTTACAGAAGCTTTAGCGCAGGAAGTTAAACCATTTAATATAAGAGTTTCGATTGTAGAACCAGGGATTATTAATACACAGATGGCGCAGGACATCAGCGTGGACAGCAACTCTAAATATCCACAGGTACTTCGTTTTGGAGCGCTTTTTACAGAAACACTTAAACAGCCAACACCAGCTTCATTGGTAGCAAATGCAATGCTTGAAATTGCTAATAGCGGCTCTTGGCAATTAAAATATCCTGTTGGGCCTTCCGCATTGCCATTTTTGGGATGGCGGGCATCAATGTCAGATGAACAGTGGGTAGATTGGAATGCACAAAGTGATGAAGAATGGTTCAATGCTGTTGAAACAAGTTTTGGCATGAATGTAAGACGGGGAAAATAATTTAGTTAAATGCATTACTGCAGTATGAACGCACAACAAAAGTATACTAAAGCAGGGCAATGTAACATCAGCTATGTGCAGGTATCAGCAACGGTTAGGGATCTGCATTCAGTGTTCAGCTTTAGTACCTAACTTCAACTTTATATTTTTATTTGGCATTTGTACCGGGCTGGAAAAGCAATTAATTTTATGGATTCGCAAATACCGGCACTTTGGCGTTAGTATAAATTTGTATTCTTCTTCTTTTCATTTAAAATATGTGTACAAAATTCCCCAAATGATTTAGATTTTCTCTTAATTATATATTAAAAAATACTGGCACAAATTTTTGAATAAGCATTTGCATTGTTAAATAATTAAAACTATAAAATATGAACCTGTTAAAAAGACTAAGCATTTCAGTACTTATTTTAGCTCAATCAACTTTATTATGGGCACAAGATAAAAAAGTAGATGTTGATATTAGCTTAAATAAAGGGCAAAATAGCAATTGGTATCAACAACCTATGGTATGGATTATAGGTGGTGCAATATTTATTTTGCTGCTTGTGGCATTACTCAGGGGTAAAAAATAGTAAGGATTCCAAAGAGAAGCTGTTCAACTTTAGAAAAAGTAAGGATACCAAATCATTCCTAATTATAGCAAGGATAAAGGTAATGACCTTAGTATCTGCATGAATATAAGTCGCTGCTAAGGATTATATAATGTAAAGAAAGTTCAACACTTGTTTTATAAACGACCATTAAATACCTTCTCTTCCCTGCAGACAACACTATTTAGCGTACGCTTGCGCCAATGTGTATTGACCGTCATCAAAAATGATTTTATTTGTTATCTTCATTTCGTAAACTTAAAAGCATTTGTGGTCAGGCGGGTACAACATCAATTCTCCACCGTTGCCAATGCTCGACCGTTAGTCAGAATACTTAAATAATACTATGATTAAAACTAGTTTTTTTACTGGCCTTAGTTTCTTTATAGCCCTAAACTGTGTAGGTCAATCCCAAAAATACTTTGAAGGAAAAATTATTTATCAGCATGAATTTAAATCGCTGGTTTCGAACTTAGATGACAAAGTACTTAAAAATATTCTTGGTAATGGCTCAATACTTTTCTTCAAAGAAGGTAATTACTACCATGAATATGACGGAGGAATGTTCGAATTTGATCTTTACAATAAGGCGGATAATAAGATGTATCTCAAAAAGCGAAATAATGATACTATCTATTGGAGTGATTGTGGCATACCGGGAAAGAAAATTAAAAATTTCAAGTTTACTGCTGGAAAAGAAAATATCTTGGGAATAGTCTGTAATCAGCTCATAATACAGTACGAAAAAACAGCACAGGTTCATTATTACAATTCTGACTCCATTCTTACAAATCCTGCCTGGTTTACTAATTTTAAACTGGATGGCGAGAATGTTATAGACCAAAAGGAAAAGTCAATCTTCTTAAAAAGCGAGAACGAGTATGATCATTTTACAATGATTTCGAGAGCTGTTAAAATAAGCCGTGAAAAAATTCCTGAAAAAATATTTAAGATACCGGCAAACGCAATTTTGATCAAGGACGAATAGTACTCCGTTCCGGAAGTGTTTTCACCTAATGCACTTCGAAATAAGAAACCCCTAACTGCGAAACCCTGGCGTTGAAAATTGTTTGTATTGAGAATGGCCACTTCCAGATTTGAAAGAGGCTTTATTTTTTGAGAAGGAATTGCATCTACTTTATATCCCCTTATTGGTCGGGGTTTAGCCACAATTTTTTTTATCTTTTATGAGTCAATAGCGAAAATCCGCCGGAACAGAAGGGTATACCTTAAGGTTATCAACAAGTATTCACCATTTAAAAAAATTAATATACACCCTATTTACTTTTTTGTAATTTGTGATAACCAAAACAAACTACTATGAGTATGAGAAAAAAAATTACACAAAGCAGCGTTCTGCTGCTGCTTATCATTTTTGGTGCAGCCCCCACCATTACTGCACAGGTTACAACAGCCACACTCAGCGGAAAAGTTTCTTCACAGGCAGATGCCAAAGCTTTGTCAGGTGCCACTGTACTGATAACATTTGCCGAAGCTGGTATTAAAAAAACAATACCGACACAGTCAGACGGCAGTTTTTTAATACCCAATCTGAGGGTAGGCGGCCCTTACGTGGTAACAGTAACGTACACTGGTTTCCAGGAAAAGAAAGAGGAAAACATTTTTCTTGAACTCGGTCAGAACACCGCACTGGAGCTAAAAATGGAGCCATCTTCCGGTACGCTTACCAATGTAGTAGTAAGCGGTAAATCAAAAGTATTTGATAACCAGCGTACCGGTGCATCTACTAATATATCTTCCCGCCAATTGAGAAGCCTGCCTACTATATCCCGTTCGGCAGATGATTTTACCAGGCTTACGCCGTCAGCATCTTCTACTTATAATGGAACTTCCTTTGCCGGCCGAAATGGTCAATACAATAATTACTCATTAGATGGTGCTGTATTTAATAATCCCTTTGGCCTTGATGCTCCAACACCAGGTGGGCAATCAGGATCTCAGCCCATTTCATTGGATGCGATAGACCAGATACAGGTAAACATTGCACCCTATGATGTAACGCAGGCTGGTTTTACCGGTGCTGGTATCAATACAGTTACAAAATCTGGAACTAATACCTTAACCGGTACCGTTTATGGCTTCTTCCGCAACCAGGGTCTTACGGGTAAAAAAGTGGATGGCAATAAATTTGTGGTGCCCGATCTGAAGCAACTGCAGGCTGGTTTTTCGCTTGGCGGCGCTATCAAAAAAAACAAACTGTTTTATTTTGTAAACTTTGAAACAGAAAAAAGGGATGAGGCACCTACCAGCTATGTAGCCCGTAATGCCAGTAATGCCAACAACAACAATACCAGCCGTGTGCTTGAAAGCGACCTCAATGCTGTGAGTGATATTTTAAAAAATCGTTTTCAATATGAAACCGGGCCATACCAGGGCTTTATTTATAAACAAAAAAGTTATAAATGGATAGCCAAGTTTGACTGGGTGATAAACAGTAACAACTCTTTATCTTTTACTTATAACGGGCTTGATGCCAGCAAGGAAAAACCGGCACATCCCAATGCAATCCGCAGGCGTGGCCCCGATTACCAAACCCTGCAGTTTAAAAACTCGGGCTATGAAATAGAAAACAAACTGCATTCATTTGGGGCAGAATTAAAATCAACTTTCAGTAGCAAATTTGCCAATAAGTTCAGGGCGGTTTACACCACATTCAGGGACAAACGAAATCCTTTGTCAACGCCATTCCCTACACTCAATATTACAAAGTACGGCACTATGTATATTGTAGCGGGGCATGAGCCTTTCTCTATCAATAACCGGCTTAACCAGGATGCACTGCAGCTTACCAATAATTTTAATATCATTTTACCAAAGCACACACTTACCATTGGTGCTTCTTACGAGTCTTTCAAATTTGCCAATTCATTTAATCTTGTTGGTTATGGGCCTGCATTATTCAGCAATGCAGATATACAAACGTTTAAAGACAGTGTGCCGGTTGGTGGGGCTTATGTTTTTGGGGCCTATCCCCTGGATGTAGATGCAGGTGCTGCTGCTGCAGCAGCCAAAGCAAATAAATGGGCATATTATTATTTAACTGTAGCGCAAATATCTGCTTACCTGCAGGATGAATGGAAAGTGTCTGATAACTTCCGCCTTACTTACGGCCTCAGGATGGATATTCCGCAATACAAAAATTCAAAATACCAGGGAGGCGATGGTGTTGTATCATCACCAACAGTGCAGAATAATGATAATCTTACTTTGTTTGATGAACATGGCAATCCTGTATCAAACGGAAAGGGTAAAGCCCTTGATAATACAAAACTGCCATCAGCCAAACCATTATTTTCACCAAGGGTTGGCTTTAACTGGGATGTAAAGGGAGACAAAACATTCCAGCTTCGTGGAGGTACCGGTTTATTTACCGGCCGTTTTCCTTTTGTATGGGTAGGTAATGCTATTGGTAATCCTTTCTCCTTCTTTTATTGCGCCACCGCCAGCAATTTTAAATGGCCGCAAATATGGCGCAGTAATATTGGTGCCGATCTTAAATCACCCGGAGGAACTATTTATACAGCGGATATAGCCTTTTCAAAAGATGTAAATGCTATGATGGTTCGTAATTACAATTTGGGTACACCAACCGGCTCACTCGACAATGGTATAGGAGATACAAGAGCCGTATATACTGCCGCAGATAAAGGCACAGCTAATGCTTATGTTTTTACCAATACAAAAGCAGGTTACCAGGTTAACCTCAGTTTCCAGGTGCAGCATACTTTCCGAAAAGGATTTTTCCTTACCGGTTCCTATAATTATTTAGTGTCAACAGATGCCAGTTCTATTTCTGCTGAAATAAGCAGCGATGCATTTGACCGCAATCCAATCTTAAACAATGCCAATGCCGCCATCAACAGCCGTTCATTGTATGGCAATACACACAGGTTTGTACTGGCAGGTATTAAAAAGTTTGAATACGGAAAAGGTAAATATGCTACCACTGTCTCATTCTTTGGTAACTGGACCAGTGGCAACCGTTTTGCTTATGTGTATGCAGGAGATATTAACAATGATGGTACCAGTACAAACGATTTGATGTATGTACCTAAGAATTCTGAAATAGATGTAATGAATTTTACACCGCTTGTTGATGTAAATGGCGTAACCCAGGGTGCAACAGCGCAAAGAACTGCTTTCAAAACATTTATTGAAAATGATAAATATCTGAAGGGAAGGAGAGGCATGTACACTGAAAAGTATGCCGGGGAAAATCCATGGTTCAGCCAGGTGGATATGAGGATATTGCAGGATTTTAATTTTAAGAATGGCAGCAAAACAAATACTGTTCAGCTAAGTCTTGATTTTGTCAATATCGGCAATATGATCAGCAGTAAATGGGGCGTACAAAAATATGCCAGCGCTTCTGGTTATTTTCAACCGGTTACATACCTCGGCAGCAACAATTACCAGTTTGATCCTTCTTTAAAACAAACATTTATTTCAAGTCCCGATCTTAATTCAAGATGGCAGATGCAGGTGGGATTGAGGTATATTTTTTAAAAAAGTGCACTTATAAGTAAACCCCCGGCTTTTAACCGGGGGTTTACTTATTTATCAGCAGTAATAGAAAACCTAATTCTACCCGGAGTTTCTTCTTAAGATTTAAGAATTAAAAGGCGTGTTTCCCTGCAGTTGGAATGTAGCAACAAAATCCGCCGCTACTCAGCAGATTGCCTGTATTGAATAATTTAAAATATACCAACAACAGGTAAAAAAGGATGTAGATAAAAGATTTTTTTTCCATTCTTTTTGTATCCCGTTACATTTGTTATCAAAACTAATTTCCTGCTGCTTTATTAGTTGAATAAGATAGCAGCACCACTCAATTAAAACAGGTATCTCATGAAAAAAATAAATTTTATTGCAGTATTTATTTTGATGGCTTTTGCAACCACTATTATCTATAGCTGTCAAAAAGAACTTACATGGCCTTCCGTCCCCCCGGCATCGGTCTTAGCAACTTTAACCACTTCAATACCCAGCAGTATCACTGATACTGCTGCATTGTCGGGTGGCAGCATTACCAGCGACGGAGGCACTGCAGTTGCGGCAAGGGGCATCTGCTGGAGTACACATACCAATCCAACAATTGCTGATAATAAAACAACCGACGGAACCGGTACTGGAAATTTTACCAGCAGCCTCAATGGTTTAATAAAAGACACGGTATATTATGTAAGGGCTTATGCTACCAACAGTACCGGCACGGCTTATGGCAACCAGCAGAGTTTTACAGCAGGAGGCAGCGCTGCCGTTACAGTGCCTGTACTTACTACTGATGCTGCCACTGCCATTACAGAAACCACTGCCACCAGCGGGGGCAATATCACCAGTACCGGAGGTGCTGCTATAACGGCAAGGGGTATCTGCTGGAGCACCAACGTGGCTCCTACCATTGCACTTGCCACTAAAACCAGCGATGGTACCGGCGCTGGTATTTTTACAAGCAATATCACGGGCTTAACTGCCAATACTGTATATTATGTAAGGGCCTATGCCACCAACAGCGCCGGCACAGCTTATGGCAACCAGGAAATATTTACTGCCGGTGGTAGTTCTACTATTACAATACCGGTTATCATCACCACTGCTGCAAGTGGAATAACTCAAACCACGGCCAACAGCGGTGGTAATATTACGGGTACCGGGGGTGCCAATATAACAGCCAGGGGTATCTGCTGGAGTACCAGTGTTGATCCTACCATTGCACTCGCCACTAAAACCAGCGATGGTACCGGTGCAGGTATTTTTACAAGTGGTATCACGGGCTTAACTGCCAATACCACTTATTATGTAAGGGCTTATGCCACCAACAGTGCAGGTACCGGTTATGGTAACCAGGAAACTTTTACAACCATCGACGTATCGGGAAGCACCGGCACATTAACAGACATTGATGGAAATATATATCCTTCCATCACCATCTGCAGCCAGGTATGGATGGCTAAAAACTTAAACACCTCCAGGTACAGGAATGGTGATGCTATTCCGGAAGTGCAGGATACCGCAGCATGGAGAACCACCACTACAGGTGCCTGGTGTTACTATGCAAATACTACTGCTAACGGTACCACCTATGGTAAATTATATAATTGGTATGCAGTAAACGATCCAAGAGGATTGGCGCCTGCCGGCTGGCATGTAGCCAGTGATGCAGAATGGACAATCGTAGGAAATTGTTTGGGTGGAGAGTTAACCGCAGGTGGTAAAATGAAAACTACCGGCACCAAACAGGCCGGTACCGGCCTGTGGGAAGATCCTAACACCGGGGCTACCAACAGCAGTGGTTTTGCAGGCCAGCCGGGAGGCTTTCGTTACGGCAGTGGAACCTACTACTATATTGGTAAAAGTGCTTCCTTCTGGACATCGACAGAATATGATGGCAGCAATGCCCAATACCGTGACCTTGTTTGGAATGACATATCCATGTTTGCAGGCATTTATAGTTTTAGCCTGAAAGACTATGGCAATGCTGTACGTTGTGTGAAGGATTAATTGAAAAAAAATAACGTGGCAGGTTTTCTCAATTGTGCTTCTAACAGGCAGCCGCAGTGGCTTGCCTCCCCGTAGTTCATGCCCTTATCCTAAGAAGCATTGGCCATTTGTTTTTAATTAATTTGTAAGTTTGGGATATGATAAACACAATCTTTATAAACTTTCGTGGTGGCATTATTGCGCCTGCTGATTTGTACAATGTTTTACTGGCAGCAAATAAGATAAGGGTAAGGGATGTGCATTTTGGTTTGCGTCAGCAGTTGCTGATAGACATGGAGCATTACAATGTGGATACTTTTACAGCTGAACTGGATAAGCTGGAGATTGCCTACGAAATAGATGATTGTAAGCATCCTAATATCTGCAGTTCTTATCCTGCCGAAGATGTTTTTATCCGGGATACCTGGTTAAGTGAAACGATTTATAAAAAGGTACTGGATTCAATTGATTATACCCCCCGGTTAAAGATCAATATCTGCGATAATAATCAAAGTTTTACTCCTATTCTTACGGGAAATATTAACTGGGTAGCCTCTCCGTCGCAGGAAAATTACTGGCATTTAATTATCCGGTTTCCCAAAACAAATGTTATTTACGAATGGAACATGCTTTGCCATACGGATGATATTGCTTCTGTTACCAAAACAATTGAGGCACTCATCCAGCAACATGCGGATAAATTTATTGACAAGGAATCTGCCAATGGCGAAGAGTTGTTTGCTTTGTTCAACAGCAGTAGTTTGAAATTGCAACCGGCAGCAAACCCTGTAGTGCTGCCTTTCTTTAACCTGCCCTATTATGAAGGGCTGAACCGTTACCATAATAAATATTGGCTGGGTGTTTACCGGCGGGATGAATTATTTTCTGTGCATTTTTTAATGAAGTTGTGCAGGCTCTGTATCAATACTGGCATTACACTATTATGCAGCACTTCATGGAAGACAATTTTAATAAAAGGCATTGAAGAAAAAGATAAAGAAAAATGGAATTTACTGCTGGAAGAATTTCAAATCAATATGCGTCATGCAGCTAACGAACTCAACTTCCAGGTGGAGGATAATTCTGTAGAGGCACTTAACTTAAAAACTTTTTTGGTTAAACATTTAAGTATCGACGATACTCGGTCGTTTGGTATTTGTGTTGGTATTAAAACAAAGAAAAAAAGTGAAGTATTCAGCAGTATTTTAGTGAGAAGAAAATATGCAATTGATTTTTTGGGTATCAGGTTATTTAAAACGTATGATATTTTATGTGCCAAAGATTTTAATCCCAATGAAAGAACAGGTGAAATATACAGCAGCAACAATCCCCAGTTTGTATTACCGGAGCAATTGCGAAGATGTATATTACACTACTACCGCCACCGGGCAAAACTCGTGAGCGAAAATGCTTCTGCAGAGAATAGTGAATTGTAATTTTTATACCTTTTTATTCTTTCAATAAATCCTGTAAGAATTATTATTCATTGCTGTCAGTTCAATGAAATATTTTATACACTACCAGTTCGGGATGGATTTTGGTTCCGTTAAATCCTTCAAACATTTTCCTGCATTGATGATGCTGTTCGAATATATGCCTGTGAACAGACACAGCATAAATGATGTATAAATCTTTTTTTTGAGTATTGTAGTAACGAACGATATTTTCCAAAACACTTTCCATCGTTTTCTCTCCAAATGGATTGGCAATGTATATTATATTTATTCCTGCAGGAATTGTAAACTCACAGGCATCGGCATAATGTGTTTTAAATAGGGTTGTAAATCCTTTCCTGTTCATTTGGGTACAGTTTTTATCAGCTATATCCAAACCTTCTTTATCAAGGTCAATACCAATTACCTGTTTACATTTTTTGTACATCCCGTAGGTTAATACTTTACCATTGCCACAGCCTATATCCAGCAGTTCTATAGAAGGATATTTTAAACCGGTAACCCGGATGCCTTTTTTTATCATGTAATATGCGGTGCATTCATTAAGCCTGGAATCTTTATTTAAGGAGTTATTGTTTACCGCATGTAATTCACCTCTTCCGAGTAAATAAGTAATACCCAATTTTTTTATCTTTCTCCTGTAATGGTTTTCTGTAATTTTTAGCATTACAAAACCGTGTAGCCCAAACTGTTTAATTTGTAAGCTTAGGTTATTAAATTTTTGAAGCGGCATATTTATATTGGTTTTAAAACTTACTAAAAGTTAGCAAAGGAAATTTAAGATAAGTTAAAAAGTATAGTTATATGCAGTTAAGCACTGGATTAACAACCTGTTTTAATTAAGGTAGAATAAATACTACTTCTTCCCCTTTTCCTTCACTAAGCTCTGAGTATAATCTGAGACAGTTCTGTATACAGCGTAATATTTCATCTTCAAATGCCATGCCATTGCTGTATTCAATACAGATAGAAGACATTGTCATTAACAAACAAAATACTTAACATGAAATAAAAACCACCCTTAATAACATAAGGGTGGTTTTTTATTTTATATGTGATATGCCATTCTTTATTGATGCAGTACGATGTTGCCAAGATCCGTTTCATGACTGCGGCTCACAATAATATTAGTGATGGTGCTGTCCTGATAACCATTGCGACCTTCCATAAAAAGGCTGTAAGTGCCATCATGTAATCCACGTATTTTAAATTCGCCTTCGTTGCCCGGCCTTGCAAATAAAGTATCGGTGGCATTAAATGCTTTTATTATCCCATGAGCATTTACCGGCCTTATTTTTCCTTCAATTTCGCCGGTACTGTGCTTGCCAAATGGTTTTAATACAGGTTTCAGCCAGTACTGGCCATTGATGAACCTGATGGAATGCGCCAGGTCGAAATCAAGATAAAACTGCAGGTTGTTGGCAGCGATAGAATCCAGGTGTTCCCTGTGAATATTTACAAAAACAAAATTCTGGTTGTTGATCAATTGCAAAGGATGTATTATGCTGTCAACCATCACACTGTTGCTGGTGCCAAGTGTAATTTTTATCCTTTCAATTTTTCCGTTCAATGCCAGGCCGCTTGCAAGTAATGTATCAATACCATTTCGCAATTTCAATAAGTCGTACACACCGGGGTTTATATTCAGTGTTTGCCATACAGAGCAATTTCCATCCATTGCATCATGGTCATCATCACATCCCGGCCTGTCGTGGTCTTCATCATTATTGCGGCGGCAGGTATCCAGCTTTATTTCAATTTTTTGAATATCTACCAGCACCTGTTGAAAATCATTTGGCCCATCAGTGAGGTAAACTGAATACTTTGTTTTATCTGCAGGTATGGTGGTATTACCTGATGTATCTTTCTGGCAGGAAATAACCAGGGCTGTTGTTACAACAGCCATTGCAGAAAAAGTAAAAAACTTAGAGAAGGTCTTCATAAAATTAATTTTTTTGGTTTAAAAAATTTGTTACCCGGATCAATTAGTACAATTGAATTAAAAACGGCAGTACTTAAAAACAAATACGATGCCATTGACTGCAAATGTGTAAACCTTAACAAATTGATTTTTGATTTTGCTGTGTAGCTAAACAGGTAATTTTTTTGTTTTACAAACTGCTAACGGAAAAGAATAAAGTACCTGTTTGATAAATGCAGGCCGTATGGTGAATTGTTAAAAAGGAAGCTCTGCTTTGCTTTTTGCCTTCACAAACCCGGATGCAAGAGGAGCTTGAAAAAATATCCTTAAGAAATAAAATATACATTTACAAGTTGCCAATACAAGGAAAACAAAAAAATCGGTTGCTTAGTATTGGCACTTGGTTTTTTATAAAAAATACTTGCAGGTAAAAATTAGCGTTATTGTTACTGTGACTATTACAGCACCAATCATATTTATTATAATAGAAATAACAAATTGATATGTTTAAAATTTTTGCAGCACTGCTAATACAGCTTTCTGTAAACTCAGTGTCTAAAGCTAATGACATTGAAATCAGGTATCGTATGCCGGATGCTAAAGAAGTTGTTATGATTTGGGGTATTAATAACTGGATCCCTATTTCTCCAATTCCTGCCGGCACTTTTATAAAGGATAAAGTAATGCGGTCACCCATGAAAAAAGAGGGCGAAGAATTTACTTTTAAAGTATCTGTTCCGCCTGGCAGTACGATTGATTATGGTTTTTACTTTACCAAAGTTGAAGGGCCTTTTAATATGCACATAGAGTATTGGGATTTTAATAATCAGCCTGAGAAATTGTATTACCATTCCCTGGCCAGCAATGGCCAGGGAATAAATATTACTCCCAATTTAAAATATATAAAACCAACTGGAAATATTTTGCCATTATATTATGCAGGCTTCTTTTGCCTGTTATTTTATTTGATGGGTTTTGTCGTATTTATTTTTAGAAATTACTATTTAAAAGTGCCTGCAAAGCCATTAAATTCACAAGCCCTTTTATTTTCTGCCTCCTTTTCTTTGTTGTGCATTTTACTTGTCATCCGGGCCGAGCTTTGCGGAATGGTAGTACCTTTTTTACTGAAACCATTTGCAACAATACCACTGCTATTGAAAATAACATTCGATGATTTTTTATATAGTGGGTTACTTTTTTTAATATTCGGGTTGCTTTTTTTTGTAAGAAAAAAAAGCAGGGGTTTTGTGCTGAGCTTTTATTTTATTTTTATTTTTGTTTCTATTGTTCTGGCAATAATAAATGAAAAAGTGATAGCGGTATTGGGTAAGCCGTTCAATTATCAATGGCTGTATTATTCCGATTTTTTAAAGAGTACCGATGCCTCTAAAGCTGTTGGTGCCAATGTGGGAAGCGATTTTTTTATTGGCGGACTGTTGATTATTTTATCAATTATTCCATTGTGCTGGACACTTTATCATTTGCACATCAAACAACCATTAATTATTCCGGCAGCTATCATTATCTCTTTGGCAATCGGTTTTTTTAGCAACAGTTCGCCGGACGTGTCGAGGCTAAAGATGGTAAATCCGGAATTTTACTTTATTGGTTCTTTGTACGGCTCCGGCGGTTTTCTCAGCAGTGATAAAAGCCTGGCTAAGGAAAGTGAATTTATGCTAAAAAACACCGATAGTTTGCCGGCTAAGTATGATACCATATTCAGGCAATCGAAAATTAAAAATGTATTGATTTATGTGCTGGAATCTACGCCGTCAGAATATATTACTGCCTATAATCCATCTTTCAAAGCCACTCCCTTTTTAGATTCGTTCAAATCACATGCAGCGATGTTTGATGCTATCTATGCCCATACTCCTGCAACGAATAAATCAATGGTTTCTATTTTATGCGCCTGTTATCCTTACTTATCTTTCAAGTCAATTACTGTTAAATATCCTGCTTTTAAAATGCCCTCTATTTCTTCTGAATTAAAAAAATATGGTTACCGTTCTGCTTTTATTAATTCGGGGGATAACCGTTATCAAAATGCAGAAGGATTTTTAAAAAACAGGGAGATAGAGGAGATACAGGATTACAGAAACAACCCTTGCGAAAGAACTGTTTTTACCGAAACCAATTCTGATATTAAAAATTTAGAAGGCGTTGATGATTCCTGCCTGTCAGTAAAATTTTTAAATTGGATAAAAAAAGATCCATCCAAACCTTTCTTTACCATGATGTGGACTTTTCAAACTCATTATCCTTATTTTAATTCCGGCAAACTAACTGATTATGGAGTAGCTAATCCATCACTACAGAAATATTTGAACGCATTGCACCGGGCAGATGAAACCCTGAGGGAGTTGGTAGAAGGGCTAAAAAAAGAAAATCTTTTAGAATCAACACTTATAGTTGTATTGGGTGATCATGGAGAAGCTTTTGGGCGCCACGACCAGACTACCCATGCAGGAGGTATTTATGAAGAGAACTTACATATCCCTATGATGTTTATCAACCCCACCCTGTTTAATGGAGAAAGGTTGAGTTACACTGGTGGTATCAGCGATGTGGCACCCAGTATTTTTTCCATACTTAATAAACCTGCTCCTGGAATCTGGCAGGGCGAAAATTTATTTAGTGTAAACAGAAGGAAAAGGGTTTATTTCTTTTCCCCTTATTCAGATTATTTATTCGGATTCAGGGAGGGTAATTATAAATTTATCTTTAATGCAACTGATAACAGTACCGCTTTGTTTGATTTAGAAAAGGATCCTTATGAAGCCAATAATATTGCTGATAAAAAGCCAGAATATGTGAAAGAAGCCAACAAACATTTACAATCGTGGATACAATACCAGGACAATTACATGAATACTGTACTTGGTATTTCCGGTAAGTAACCGGCTTTTCAATAATCGTTTTATTTGCAGTAAATACCATCAAATTAAATGGGATTAGATTTTTATGAGCAGGCTGCATCTCATTTAGCTTAACCTGACTTTGCCAGCAAAAGCTATAATTAAAAAAAGCCCCTTTATTCAGGGGCTTTTTTTAATTATAATACAGGCGACTGTTTATTTCATTTTTCTTTTATACTGTGAGTACCAGGATATTTTTCCATTCTTTAGCTGGTTGATGTCGTGGTAATTGGCAGAATCTACTTTTCCACTTTTGTAGGTATCATACTCTTTGTACCAGGTTACGATGTAGCCCTCTTTTTTGTCGGTAGAATACATTTTGTGCCAGCCCTCCATATCAATACGCACATTGCTTAGGCTGTCACGGTAAGTAGTCCATATTTTTGCCAGGTCAGCTTTTGATTTTACCAGGTGGTCACCGTTATTCATTTCCACCATAACGGTATCGGTGAAAGCACTTTGTACCCCGGCCATATTTCCAGTCTCCCAGTCTTTGTACGACATCAGTACCATCTTCAGGTCGGCATCCGACACATCGGTACTCCAGGTACTGCTGTAGGATGCTGTGTAAGGCAGGCCTGCAGGAGCTTTATCTGCAGTAGTGGCAGTGGCTTCGGCAGGTTTATCTGCAGCAGGAGTAGCAGCTTTATCTGCTCCATTGTTACAGGAAAGTAAAAAAGCGCCAAGGCTAAAACAAAAGAGAATCTTTTTCATAACTGTATTTTTTTTGGTTTAAAGATGTTGACAATTTAGGAAAAGGGGGAATTAAACGGGAAGGATTACGGTATGAAAGATAATAAATTAGAAATGAAAAAGGAAAAACTAATTTTTCTTTCCTCCCCACCATTTCTTTAGAAGAGGC
>JANLQY010000041.1:0-15268 GCA_031368105.1 Chitinophagaceae bacterium | reverse complement strand
TTTGAGTTAATTATTTTTGATACCAGCTTTAGTTCTTTGTGGCGTCATCGTTGTGTCACTCCCTTGTACGGCATACCTTTTTTCAACTTTAATTATGCAATAGGATAAATATTTTAATTAACTCAAACAGCTTCTTAGTCTTCTTTCTTAACATTACCTGCGCCACTTGACTTTGAGCTTACCGTTCCTCCGCCATTGTAATAAATATTACCAGCCCCGCTGGCATTGGCTTTCAGGCTTACACTGCTGTGTACATGTACATTGCCTGCACCGCTTGCTTCTACAGCTGCATTTTCGGTTTGCAGGTTTTTTGTTTTGATATTTCCGGCGCCGCTGGCATCGGCTTTATAATCTCTTGTCTTGCCGGTCAGTTCAATATTGCCGGCGCCACTGGCTTCTGTTTCAATTTCAGGGGCATCTACTGCAGCTTTTATATTGCCTGCACCGGATGCATCAAAACGAATTTTGCTGCTACTTTTTAAAACATCCATTGCTTTGATATTGGCTGCCCCGGAAGATTTAATTGAATTGATTTCGGGAGCAGTAATGTAGGCTTTAAAATGGCCATCTGTTATGCTGTAATTACTTTTGGTTTCAATGTGCAGTACATCCCCACTCACTCTTACCTGTACCAGCTTCATCAGGTTGTCATCTGTTTCAATCACTACCGAAGTGGTGGAGCCGGTTTTCAATTCTACTTCAAAAGCGCCACCTGCGGAAATGCCTTTAAAATTGTCCACTTGTTTTTTTTCTGTGATGATGTTTCCGCTTCCGTGAAGACGGCTGCAGGAGGTGAACGCAACGATGATGGCTGCAAAAAGAAATAAATGTTTCATGGTTAATTTTTTTTGTGTAAAGATTTAAAATAAAAAGTTGTTAAGCAAACCTTTGTTGTAAAAATGGGTGGAGCGGTGAATGGTCAATGCTGAATGGTGAATGGTAAATAAAACTTTGCCGGTTAAGTCTCTGCGTTGATTATTGTTTATTGAAAATTGATTATTGAAAAATTTTGAGGATAAAAAATATTCAATAATCAACGCTTAATTTTCAATGATTAACGCCACTAAACTGGCGGCTGCTGCAGTTGTTGAAAAGAGGCCTGCATTGAAAGAGAGCTGCCCAATGTTATACCGTAAAAGTGAGTGACACAACAATGTTCGGCAAAGATATGCTGCTGGTTACAAAACATTTTGCCTGGCAAATGCAGCTATCTTTAAAAGGAAGGCTTACCAGAAAAAACCAAACTTTAAACAGTAAACAAACAAATATTTACCTTCGCTGCCATGACGGAAAAAATTCTCATCCTCGATTTTGGTTCTCAATATACCCAGTTGATAGCAAGGGCCGTTAGAGAGGCCAATGTGTACTGCGAAATTATTCCTTACAACAAGCCAATTGACTACAGCTCCGGGTTAAAAGGCATCATTCTTTCCGGCTCGCCGTTTTCGGTAAACCAGGCAGATGCATTGCTGGCCGACGTAAAAACCATGGCGGATAAATTGCCCGTACTGGGCATTTGCTATGGTGCACAATTAACAGCAAAACTGTTTGGCGGAAGGGTGGATAAAAGTGATAAAAGAGAATACGGAAGAGCCAAACTGGAAATATTGCAGCAGGATATTTTGTTTGATAAAGTATCGCCGCATTCGCAGGTGTGGATGAGCCACAGTGATACCATCAAAGAATTGCCGCAGGGATTTAGTCTGTTGGGAAATACGGAAAGCATACCGGTGGCGGCTTATAAACGCAACGATGGTTTGCCTTTGTACGGCCTGCAGTTTCATCCCGAAGTATATCATTCAACGGAAGGCAAAACAATTATTAAAAACTTTTTGGTAAGCATTTGCAATTGTTCACAAGACTGGACACCGGTGCATTTCATCAGCGACACGGTAGCGGAACTGAAGAAAAAAATTGGCAACAAAAGAGTGATCATGGCATTGAGTGGCGGCGTGGACAGCACCGTGGCTGCAACGCTGATTCACAGGGCGATTGGCGATAATCTGTTTGGTATTTTTGTAGATAACGGTGTGTTGAGAAAAAATGAATTTGAAGAAGTACTGGTAATTTACGACAAGCTTGGCCTGAATGTAAAAGGCGTGG
Organism: Chitinophagaceae bacterium; assembly: GCA_031368105.1. Classification (GTDB taxonomy): domain Bacteria; phylum Bacteroidota; class Bacteroidia; order Chitinophagales; family Chitinophagaceae; genus Ferruginibacter. The sequence goes on along the minus strand of JANLQY010000041.1, from coordinate 13,165 downwards.
ATGCCAAAGAACATTTTTATACAAAACTTGCAGGCAAAACAGATCCTGAAGAAAAAAGAAAAGCCATCGGCGGAGGCTTCATAGAAATTTTTGACCAGGAAGCACATCGCATTGAAAATATTGATTTCCTCGGACAGGGTACTATTTACCCCGATGTAATAGAATCACTTTCTGTGCATGGCCCATCTGCAACCATCAAATCGCACCATAATGTTGGCGGGTTGCCGGATACCATGAAATTATCTTTGGTGGAACCACTGCGACTGTTGTTTAAAGATGAAGTAAGAAGAGTGGGACTGGAACTGGGTATTCCACATGAAATGTTATTTCGTCACCCATTCCCGGGGCCAGGATTGGGCATCCGTATTTTAGGAGAAATTACAGAAGAAAAGGTACGGTTATTGCAAGAAGCTGACGCTATTTATATCAATGGCCTAAGGAAGGCAAATTTATATTCATCGGTGTGGCAGGCTGGCACGATTTTACTTCCTGTAAAAAGTGTGGGAGTGATGGGTGATGAAAGAACTTACGAATTTACAGTAGCATTAAGGGCGGTGACTTCGGTAGATGGTATGACGGCAGACTGGGCACATTTGCCTTACGAGTTTTTGGCAGATATTTCGAATGAGATTATCAACAATGTAAAAGGTATTAACCGGGTGGTGTACGATATCAGCAGTAAGCCACCGGCTACCATTGAGTGGGAATAAAGTCCGAACCACTACTTCTTTTTCTTTGTAAGAAACACAAGGCAAAAGGAAAATTTATAAAACGAATTGTACAAAATATGAAGAAGCGATTTTTACAAACATTGTTTTTTTTAGCAGCATTTTTTTCTTTGCAACAGGCGAGTGCACAGGTTGCAGATAGTGCCCCCAAATTAAAAACTTACCGGATTGGTATTTTTGCCCCCCTGTATTTAGATTCAGTTTTTGCTTCCAACGGACATTTCAGGTACCGGGAAGGCATTCCTAAATTTATTGTTCCGGCGGTTGATTTTGTAAATGGTGTGCAGGTGGCACTGGACTCAATGATATTGGATAATGAAAATGTAGAAGCTACTATCTACGATACCAAATCTTACACACGGCCTTTGGCTCAATTAATAAAAGATAAAAAATTAGACCGCTTAGACCTGGTAATTGGCTCGGTGAAAGACATGGACTTTAAAGCGCTGGCTGATTTTGCTTTGGAAAAAAACATCCCTTTTATTTCTGCTACATACCCAAACGATGGCGGCATAACACATAACCCTTTTGTGGTGCTGGTAAACTCTACGCTGAAAGCGCATTGCGAAGCCATCTTCAGTTATATTTTGCAAAGCCATGGCACAGATAAAATTTTTCTCTGCAGAAAAAAAGGTGCGCAGGAAGATAAAGTGGCTTCTTATTTTAAGCAGATCAATGAACAGGAAGGCAAGCCTTTGCTGAATATTCAAACACTGAATTTAGACAGCACTATTTCAACTAATTTATTAAAAAACAAATTGGACAGTAATCGGCAGTCGATCATTATCGGTGGCTCTCTGGAAGAAAATTTTGCATTTAACCTTACCGCTGCCTGCAATGTGCTGAACGAAAAATATCCCATTACTTTAATTGGTATGCCCAACTGGGATGCTTTTAAAAGCCTGCAAAAGAAAGATGATTTTGATGGTTTTCCTATTTACTTTACCACTCCTTATTATAATAAAAAAGAAGATAATTACAGCAGGATATTAATAGATGCCTACGCAAAAAAAACAAAAGGAAAGCCCACCGATATGGCGTTTAAAGGATTTGAATCTGCATACCTGTTTATCAAACTGCTTACTAAATATCCCAACGATTTTATGAGCCACCTGAATGAAAAATCTTATAGAATTTTTTCAGAGTACAATTTCAGACCGGTACTGAAAAAGACTGGTAACCTTCCTGATTATTTTGAAAATAAGCATTTGTATTTTATTAAGATATTGAATGGTGCTACTTATAAAGCTTGGTAAAAGATTCCAGGATAAAAACTTAAACATAACATTTTTGCTCATCAGTAATTGCGTAAATTGAATTATGAAAAAAGCAATTACTTTATCCCTGATAGCAATTGTTTCTTTTGCGTTCGCACAACTCACCAATACCTTTCAAAAAGATGAACCTGAGTACATTGCCCCAAGTAAACAAAGAACCGGCGATGCCGCAAAAGGATACGAATATTTAACTACCGGTGATTATTTAAAGAGTGGTATCCCCTACTCCCTTTTTATAATGGGTGCCCCCAAAGACACAAATAATTTTTTACAACGCAGCGGCCTCAATAAATATTTACCACACGATTTTACTGCCGTGAAAGCCCCCAATGGAGAACAGATTGTAGCGCCCAATTGCCTGCAATGTCACTCCCAAATTTTTGATGGTAAACTGGTGGTTGGCCTTGGCAATTCATTCAGCGATTTTACCATCAACAGGGAAAGTACAGCCTTGCTTTCGGAGAAGTTTTTAAAAAATATGACTGGCAACAATGCAAAGAAATATGACGCTGCAAAAAACTTCATTACCGCATTAAAAGCCATTTCGCCAAAACTCATCACCAGTACCAAAGGTGTAAATCTTGCAGATGGCCTGGCTGCACTGCTAGTCTCTCACCGGGATCCACAAACATTGCAATGGAGTGAGAAAAATTTACTGTCGCTGCCGGATGAAATTATTCCTACTGATGTGCCTGCCTGGTGGTTGCTGAAAAAAAAGCATGGGATGTTTTACAATGGTTTTGGCCGGGGAGATTTTGGGAGATTTTTAATGGCAAGCAACCTGCTAACGGTTACCGACACCACAGAAGCCATTGAAGTGGACAGCCACTTTAATGATGTGCTGGCTTTCATCAATTCCATTCAGCCGCCAAAATATCCGAAAGCCATTGAGGAATCTTTATCATCCAAAGGTGAAAAGATTTTTAATGCCGGCTGTTCCGGTTGTCACGGCACTTATGGCGAAGGCGGCAAGTACCCCAACCTGCTGATTCCTGAAAGTATTATCAAAACAGATTCCGCTTTATATACTTCCAATTATTCCAATCCGCAGTTTGTAGATTGGTTCAATAAAAGCTGGTTTACCAGTGGCGATCATCCTGCACAGTTGGTTCCTTACCAGGGCTACATTGCGCCACCACTGGATGGAGTATGGATTACTGCTCCTTACCTGCACAACGGCTCTGTGCCTGATTTAGAAGCGATGCTCAACAGCAAAAAACGTCCGGCATATTGGCAACGAAATTTTACAAAACAAGATTACAATTACGAAATCCCCGGATGGAATTATGAAGAAAAAGATGCACCCGGCAGCAGTGAAGTTTACAACACTGCTTTAAAGGGGTATGGCAACTACGGTCATTATTTTGGTGATAAATTATCTAAAAAAGAAAGAAAGGCAGTGATTGAATATTTAAAAACGCTTTAAGATTTAATTTGCCGTTTAGACGTTAAGGCGTTTTTTATTTAATTAACGTCGCAACGCCTAAACGGCAATAAAAAATAATTAGTTGAACCTTCCCAAAACCAAAGGCTACAGAATAATCGAATCATGGCTTTCCTCCAAAGGCCATCAGCCATTTTTATTTCAGCAACAAACCTGGCAGCATATCAGCAACAAAAAAAGTGGATTAGTAAATGCACCCACCGGTTGTGGTAAAACCTATTCTGTTTTCATCGGTGCTGCAATTGATTTCATCAATCATCATCCAACCGATTATCAAACCAAGAAAAAAAATGGATTGCAGCTTTTATGGATCACTCCATTGAGGGCATTGGCAAAAGACATTGGCAGGGCAATGGAAGAAGTGATCAGCGAACTCGGCATGCAGTGGCAGGTGGCCATCCGCAATGGCGATACACCCGTAAGCGAACGGCAGAAACAAAAAAAACAGATGCCCGAAGTACTCATCATTACACCAGAAAGTTTGCACTTATTACTGGCACAAAAAAACAATGCAGAAATATTTCAATCACTAAAAATAATTGCAGTAGATGAGTGGCATGAATTGCTGGGAAGTAAAAGAGGGGTACAGGTGGAATTGGCAATTTCGAGGATTGTGAATATTGTGAATGGTCAATTGTCAATGGTCAATGATGGAGTATGCGTTTGGGGTATCTCTGCAACGATTGGAAACCTTGAGCAGGCAAAGGATGTATTGCTTTCTTCTTTAAATGAAAAAGGTTTGATTATAAAAGCAATCATCAACAAAAAAATAAAAGTCATTCCCATTATCCCGGAAGAAATAGAAAAATATCCCTGGGCCGGGCATCTTGGTATTAAGCTGGTGGAAAAAGTAATTCCCATCATCAATGAAAATAAAACAACGCTTATTTTTATCAACACCCGTGGCATGAGTGAAACCTGGTACCAGGCACTGTTAGCAACCGCTCCTGAATTGTCCGGCGCCATTGCATTGCATCATGGCAGCATTGAGCAGAAATTGCGGCTATGGGTGGAAGATAGCCTGCATACAGGAAAATTAAAAGCAGTGGTTTGTACTGCCAGTCTCGATCTGGGTGTTGACTTTCGTCCGGTGGATACAGTGATACAGGTAGGTTCTCCCAAAGGTGTGGCAAGGTTTTTACAAAGAGCAGGCCGCAGCGGCCACCAGCCAGGCGAAGTAAGCAGGATTTATTTTTTACCAACCCACTCCTTGGAGCTAGTGGAGGCAGCTGCATTGAGAGATGCGATGGAACAAAACTATATCGAAAGCAAAGAACCCATGCTGCTTTGTTTTGATGTGCTGATACAATATCTCTGTACACTGGCAGTGGGTGATGGTTTTGTGCCGCACCAAATTTTTAAAGAAATAAAAAGCACTTATTGTTTTTCCGGCATCACTGATGAGGAATGGCAGGAGCTGTTATTTTTTCTTACGCAAGGAGGCAAAGCATTGCAGCAGTATGACGATTATAAAAAAATAGAAGTGATTGATGGTGTCTATAAAATCACCGGCCGCAGAATGGCTATGCGCCACCGAATGCACATCGGCACCATTGTAAGTGATGCCATGCTGAAGGTAAAATTCTTGAGCGGCGGATTTGTAGGTGTCACTGAAGAATGGTTTATTTCAAGATTATCACCTGGCGATGTATTTACATTAGCTGGCAGAAAGCTGGAGTTTGTAATGATAAAAGAAATGAGTGTGTTGGTGAGAAAATCGAATGCAAAAAAATCAATCGTACCAAGTTGGATGGGTGGAAGAATGTCACTCACAGCAAATCTCGGCTTAATGCTTCGAAAGAAAATGAACGAAGCCATTCAGCCAGGCCTGAAGGCTGAAAGCCGTCGGGGCCATCACAGGGAACTGGATGCATTAAAACCTCTCTTCGATCTGCAGCAACAACTTTCCGTCATCCCAAAAGAAAATGAATTGCTGATAGAACACATCGAAACCAAAGAGGGTTTTCATGTTTTCATCTATCCATTTGAAGGCCGACTGGTGCATGAAGCAATGGCTGCCATCTTAGCTTACCGCATCAGCAAAATAACCCCCATCACTTTTTCCATCGCCATGAATGATTATGGTTTTGAGTTGCTGAGCGACCAGCCAATACCGGTAGATAACAGCAATGTGCAGGAATTATTTACGCTGGAAAACTTATTAGCAGACATTCAAAAAAGTGTGAACGCTACAGAAATAGCCCGAAGAAAATTTCGTGATATAGCAGTGATTGGCGGATTGATCTTCCAGGGAATGCCTGGAGAGAAAGTAAAAAAAAGACACCTGCAAAGCAGCGCCAGCCTGCTGTTCAATGTATTTACTGAATACGATCCCAATAACATTTTATTAAAGCAGGCTTACCGGGAAGTATTCGATCAGCAAATGGAAGAAGTAAGGTTACGCAATGCACTGCAAAGAATTAATGCAGGCAATATCGTTATTACGTTTCCAGTAAAGCTTACGCCATTTTGTTTCCCAATCATTGTAGATGGATTGAACAGAAATAATCTTTCTTCTGAAAAATTAGAAGACCGTGTAAAACGGATGCAGGCTCAACTGGAAAAATAAAACGGCTGATTTAATTCAGCCGTTTTAGAGATTTAATGTGTAAGATATTTTCGTTGTGTAGCGTACAGTACAATAAATAAAATAGGAAGGGCAAGGCCAATAAGTATAGCAAATATCCCACTCAATTGCGCCGTACCCATTAAAACAAAACCTGTAATTACCGGTAATAATTCTCCGGCAGTGTACAACCAAAATCCATCTTTCTTTAACTTCCTCATCCACAAAGCCCCAACAAAACATAACACAACACCAATTAATCCAGTAACAATAAGGGGAACCATATTAGCCTGTGATAAAGCTAACGCAGCTTTTCCTTTTTCAATATCTGCCAGTTGCTTTGCAGACATTTCCTGGCCGGATGTCAATGCCTTATCCATAAACCCCATAAAAAATTTATTTATTGCCGGTGTTGCAATTATCAGCAGTGCTGATATGGCACACCAGGTAAAAGTAAGGATGGTGAGTACATTAAGGGTTGATGGTAAAACCGGTTTCCCATCTTCTGTGAAATCTAATTCGTTTGCCATAAGTTTAGTTTTTGTTTGTAAAATAACTACTTCTTTTTTCATATCAAACAGCAATTATATAATAATGTAAAATTATTTTTTATACCCAACTGCAAAATCATTGTTCGTCTTCATTGGCGTCGCACTCTTGTACAGAATATTTTTATTGAGCCGTTATATTTTTACAACAAAAAATTGTTTTGAAACTTGTAATTTATCTTTGCCTTCAATGCAACAGCTGATCCCTCATACAATATTGGGCAATACTTTTTTATTATCAACAGACCGCTGTATTTTTTGGGAAGAAGAAAAAATACTTCTCCTGTCTGATCTGCATTTGGGCAAAACAGGACACTTTAGAAAAGAAGGCATTGCAGTACCACAGGCAGTTTTAAAGGAAGACCTGCAGCGTTTTATTACTCTCTTACAAAACTTTAAACCCGACAAAATTTTTATTATCGGCGATATGTTTCACAGCCACGCCAATAAAGAGCTGGACTTTTTTTTAAAATGGAGAAAAGATTTTGCATCCTTATCTATGCAATTGATAAAAGGCAACCATGATATTTTAAAAGCTGATTGGTATGTAGAAGCAGGCATTGAAGTGATCAATGAACAGTTAACTGTTGGCAATTTTATTTTTGCTCATGATATTACCGATTGCAAATTGCAGGAAGGCCAATATGCTTTCAGCGGACATATTCATCCCGGTATTGCCATCAGCGGATTGGGCAAGCAGTCATTGCGGTTTCCGTGTTTTTATTTTGGCAAACAATATGCGGTATTGCCAGCCTTCAGCAGGTTTACTGGCACCTATCCTGTTAAACCAAAACGTGGTGAAATTGTTTACGCCATTATCCCCGCCAACCATCAAAAGGGCGAACAGGGAGGAATGATAAAACTGTAGCACATGAGTAAATTATTAAAAATTGCTTTCGATCCCATCTATGCACATCCGCTGCCGGAAGGCCACCGCTTCCCGATGCTAAAGTATGAATTGATACCGGAACAATTGCTGCATGAAGGAAGCATTACAGCAGAAAATATCTTTGCCCCACAGGTATGTGCAGACGAAATTATTTTGTGGACACATGATGCAACTTATCTCAACAAACTGCATCAACAACTTTTAAGCGAAAGGGAACAACGGGTGATTGGATTTCCGCAATCGCCAGTGCTAACCAAAAGAGAGCTGATGATTACACAAGGCACTATTGATTGCTGCCACCATGCTTTGCAAAGCGGTGTGGCGCTGAATGTGGCCGGTGGTACCCATCATGCTTTTGCCAATCATGGCGAAGGTTTTTGTTTGCTGAATGATATGGCGGTGGCGGCTAATTATTTATTAAGGAAAAATTTAGCCCGGCAAATTCTCATCATTGATTTGGATGTACACCAGGGAAATGGCACAGCAAAATTATTTGAACAGGAGAAAAGAGTTTTCACTTTCAGCATGCATGGCGAACACAACTATCCTTTTCGCAAAGAAAAAAGCGACCTCGATATTCCATTAAAAGATGGAACGGATGATGCCACTTACTTATCATTGCTGAAAGAAAATTTATCCAATCTCATCCATAAAATAAAACCAGGCTTTGCTTTCTTTTTGTCCGGCGTGGATATTTTAGCAACAGATAAATTTGGCAAACTGAAACTAACGATGGCTGGCTGCAGACAAAGAGATGAAATGGTTTTTATAACCTTACAGCAGCAGCAAATTCCCTGTGTAGTGGCTATGGGTGGCGGTTACAGCGCAGATGTAAAGATTATTACAGAAGCACACTGCAATACTTTTCGGGTGGCGAAGGATGTATATGATTTATAAAAATTTTTATTCCCCACCCCATTGATACTCTCCCACCCACTTATAAAATTCCTGTAGCTTATCCTGGTTGTCGCTGATCCATTTTATATTTTCTTCATTGCCGGAAGTGATAGAAGCAATGTGTGCAAACACCGGCACCAGTTCCTGCTTCTTCATTTCAATAAAAAACGGTGCATATACTTCCCAGAAAATTCCTTTACCATCTTTCTTTCCTGTTGACAATGATTCTGCCATCATCTGTATCTGCAGGCTTAATTTTTCTACCGCTGTCTTTACTTTTATAGAGTCTGTTAATGAAGAAGCGGCTGTAATCCCCAGTATCATCTGTACCATGCTAAAATTATTTTCTTTTATTTTATTGTCTAAATCTCCGGCATCAATTGAAATGACATTGCCGCCATCTTTACCTTTTTTTGCAAAGGAAGCCAACAGTTCATCCAGGTATTGCAGGGTTGATTTGGCTCTTTTACCTTCTGGCTCTACTGCAAGAAAAGTTAAGCAGCTGATGATGGCTGCCACTTTGTTGCTGCTCTCCAGCAGCATGGAAGTATAGTACAATGATCCTGCATGGTTGGGTTTATTTTTCAATGCAGTCATAAAAGACGGCATGGCTTCATCCCATTTTTTCAGCCGCCCTAGTGTGAGGGCTTTATTAAAATGCAGCAAATAAAAGTTGGGGAATTTTTTGATGCCTTTATCAAAAATAGCAATGGCTTCTTCACCTTTTCCATCATCATCCAATGCACTGCCATAGTTAGAATACACATTTTTTATTTCAGGGTTGCTGCTGTGTTTGTCCAGTAAATATTTAGAGATGGCAACACATTCATCATAACGTTTTGCATACAGGCAGCTGAGAGATTTTTCATAACTGGCATCATAGTTATCCTTGTCTAATAGCAGCGCTTCGTCATATTTTTTTATGGCGGCTTCGTACAGGTCTTTGTCGTGGAGTTCGATGCCTTCTTTTATTAATTTGGTTACGGCTTCGTTTTGCTGTGCAAAAGAACAGGCACTGCTGAGTGTAATTATTAAGGAAAGAATGATTGATTTCATTGTTTTTTTTGACTTTGTATAGATATTTCTTCTTTTAATTGCTTTTAAAATTCATTGATTTTGCCTCCACAGCCGGCGGGCTGCGTAACTGGAACGCTGCTGCTTTTTCTCTTTTGAAAAAAATATACTTCGCATTTTTTTCAATCCCGATTTCATCGGGACCAGAGAAAAAGAGGCAGCTTATCCAGTTACTGGTGAGAGTAAAATACAGATCGTATATTTCAAATTATATTTATTTCAATGTTGAAAACTAATGAATAATTTAAAAGAGCTTGGTAAATTAATGAGTGATGCAAAATGGTATTTCGTACAAGTGAGTGACACAACGATGCTGCCAGAAAAACCGCTGCTGGTATCACATTATTGCAACTTTCTCCGCTTCAATTCTTTTTCAATCAAACCCAGTTCCCTTCCTGTTTGCCCGGCTACCGAACTGTTCTCCTGAGCCCTACGCATCAGGTAAGGGATCACATCTTTGATGGGGCCAAAAGGTAAGTATTTACTGACAGAGCAGCCTGCCTTTGCCAAATTAAAAGTGATGTTATCACTCATGCCGTACAATTGTGAAAAATGAATATGTGCATAATTGAGTTGTATATTTTTTTGCTGTAATAATTGAGTGGCCAGTAAATTACTGTGCTCATTATGCGATGCCACAATCACCGCAATCCGGTCGATGTGTTCAATACAAAAAGACACGGCATCATTATAATCTTTATCACAACTTTCTTTGCTGGATTGTATGGGTGAAGGATAATTCATTTCGTCAGCCCTTGTCCGTTCTTTTTCCATGTAAGCTCCCCTTACCAATTTGGCACCCAGCACAAAATCCCTTTCTACAGAAGCCTCGTAAGAATCTTTTAAAAACTTTAACCGGTCGTGGCGGTACAACTGGATGGTGTTATAAATTACCACCCTGTCCCTGTTAAAAGTATCCATCATTAAAATGGTAAGGGCATCCACCGGATCCTGTATCCAGGTTTCTTCTGCATCTACCAGCACACCAATTTTTTTATCTGCTGCTGCTTCACATATCCGCAACATGCGTACCCTTACCCTATGCCATTCTTCTTTTTCCTGGGTGGTTAATTTTTCAACCGAATTGATATACCGCTTCATCAAAGTGCCTTCTGCATCATTCATCAATGCATCAATTTTTTCGAGCAGTGCAAACCTGGAAAACCCCGTAACCTTCACACTCATAAAAGGAATATTGGGCTGGGTGGCTGCATAATTGATCACCTTTATAAATTCTTCGGTGGAATGCTCGAAACCTGTTTCGCCATCATCGCCGCCTTCTACACCATAGTCGAGTATTACTTCTACATTGTAGGCTCCTAATTTCTTTGCCACGGCAGCAGTTTCTTCCAAAGTTTCGCCACCAACAAATTGCTGAAAGATAGTGCTGCGGATGATGGTGCTGGTAAATGGCAGCTGCCATTTTATCGCAAGGGGCGTCACTTTCAACCCAAGGTTTATCAGCCAGGGCTTGCCCATGGAAGAAAAAAGGAAGTGAGCTTTTTTTAATGCTGCGTCTTTTTTATAAGCAAACGCATACTCAGTATTGTCGAAAGAAATAGTAGCAACAGTATCCATATAAAAATGAAATATTGTCAAATATAAGCAATCCGAAAATTAACGGATTGATAATGGATTGGTAAATTGTTTTTTAGCACAAACACTTTACCGGCTGTTGATTTTTCTCATCTGCCGACTGGTTTATTTTCTTTATATTAGATGTAAAAAAGGTATGCCCACATCCAATGATGATGATATTATAAATGCTGTGCAGCAGGCAACTGATCAAAAATTTTCCCAGCTGCAGCAAAGGTTTACAAAAAATTATAAAGATATTTTTCTAAATAACCTGGCGGAGAAAACAGTGGTGATTATTCCCAGCCTTACACTGGATGAAGAAATGCTGAAGACCATTACCGGGGTGACGCATTATGAAGAAAGGATGTTGTGCCTGCTGATGTTGCTACGTATGCCAAAAACACAAGTAATCTATTTGTCGAGTGTGCCAATAGACAGTACTATTATTGATTATTATCTCCACCTGTTGCCTGGCATCACTGGTTATCATGCAAGGCAGCGGCTTACTTTACTGAGTTGTTATGATGCTTCCAGAAAATCGCTTACGGAAAAGATACTGGCCAGGCCAAGATTGATAAAACGCATACTGGAGCAGGTGAAAGACCCAACGATGGCACACCTTACCTGCTTTAATGTGACCAACCATGAAAAAGAACTGGCGGTAAAACTAAACATACCCCTGTATGGAACCGACCCTCAACTGTTGTATTGGGGAACAAAATCCGGCAGCAGGGAATTATTTAAAAAAGCTGGTATTGCAACAGCAGATGGATTTGAAAAACTGAAAGATGAAAAAGATATTGTGGCTGCATTGGTGCAATTGAAAAAAAATAATCCTGCTCTCAAAAAAGCGGTAGTGAAAATGAATGATGGATTTTCCGGAGAAGGGAATGCAATTTTTAGTTACCGCAATATCAATGCGGCAGATGAAAATATTTCTATAAAAATTGCAGGTTGTTTACAATCCAATTTAAAAATAGTGGCTCAAAATGTAAGCTACCAGATGTTCATGGAAAAATTTACAAGCATGGGTGGTATTGTGGAAGCATTTATTGATGGTGAAATAAAAGAGTCCCCTTCGGTACAATGCATCATTAATCCAATGGGTGTGGTGGCGATTGTTTCCACCCACGACCAGATATTGGGTGGAGATGATAACCAGGTTTTTTTGGGCGCTTCATTTCCTGCAAATCAGGAATACAGCAGGGAGGTGGCGGCTACAGGTAAACTGATAGCAGAAACATTATACAAAAAGGGAGTGCTGGGCAGGTTTGCCATTGATTTTTTATCAATTAAAAATAATAATGAGTGGATACATTATGCCATTGAAATCAATCTTCGCAAAGGTGGTACCACACATCCATTTTTAATGCTGCAGTTTCTTACGGCCGGGGAATATGATTGGGAGGAAGGCATTTATAAAATGCCCAATGGTGAGAGCCGTTGTTATTTTGCATCCGACAATTTATCAAGCGATAAATATAAAGGCCTTACACCGCATGACCTGATTGACATTTCTATTTGCAATAATTTATTGTATGATGGTGTAAGGCAAACCGGTGTGATGTTTCACATGATCGGCGCTTTATCACAGTACGGAAAACTGGGTGTGGTTTGCATTGGCGAAACACATGAAACAGCAAAAGCATATTACAATAAAACGATTGAAGTTTTGGATAAAGAAAACCTGTTGTAAGCAATCCTGTAAAAATTGGAAAAATATTTAACGGCTTACTAAAATGCAACCCTTTTATCTTTACAAAAATTTTGTATGGAAAAGAAAGCAAGCGAATCGTTGGTGATGATGACAGAACTGGTGCTGCCCAACGACACCAATAATTTTGGAAACCTAATGGGTGGCCGCCTGATGTACTGGATGGACATTGCATCTGCACTGGCAGCAATGAAGCACAGCGGATCGCCTGTGGTAACAGCTTCTGTTGATAATATTTCTTTTGAAAATTCAATAAAAATTGGCAACGTTGTACACATCGAAGCCAAGGTAACAAGAGCATTTAACAGCAGCATGGAAGTACACATGAAAGTGTGGGGCGAAGATGCCATTCAGCAATACAAATACAAAAGTAACGAAGCGTATTATACTTTTGTAGCGCTTGACCCTAATGGCAAACCCAAGGCGGTAAATCCATTGGTTCCTGAAACA
>JANLQY010000183.1:0-35934 GCA_031368105.1 Chitinophagaceae bacterium | reverse complement strand
CTGCATTAACAAATAAGCCAACTGCAACAATATATGTATCAACTGCAATCATAAATAAACCAACTGCAACCATAAATATGTCAACTGCATTAACAAATGAGCTAACTGCAACGATAAATAACTCAACTGCCATTTAATTTTTTATAACTGCTTCAGTAAATATTGCAACTGCCATTATAAATAGAGCCACTGCATTTTAAAATGTTCTGTACGCTTCGCTTTAATTCATACCAATAAACCAATCACAAAATATTTTTCCTTCTTTTTCGTTATTCCTTCAAAGAAGCATTTCAGCAAGGCATTCAATTCTATAGCCCACTTCGCAATTCTACAGCCCGGTAACAGTACCCTTTATTTGATGTAACATTTAAAAAAGTACAGTTATGCTGTTAACTACAATGACACCCGCCGAAATAAATACCCAGATATACAGGGAGTATGATAAACTGTATAGCACAACAGTAATACGCCTTTTGTATGAATACGACAGGGAAAGAAAAAAATTAAAAATTGATAAAACCCGGTTGTACACCAAAGATTACCATGTAAAAACAAAAGATAAAAACAAATGGATAATTTTTATAGGCAAAGCACCGGCGATTGATAAGTATAACGGGCCGCAAACAACGGCTGTAAATTGCTCCGTGTATTACCATACAGAAAAGGGCATAAGGGTTTTTAACCCCTGCCCCAATGATATTGTAGAAGTATATAACAGCCATTTTTTTGCAAGGTATAATGAAAGGCTTGGGCTTAATCTTACCAATACGGTGGACATCATCACTCACTTTTTTAAATACAACAGAGACCATAAAGTTGTTACAGACGAAAAAGGCGACAGGATGCTCACAACAGGTTTTTGCAAACATGGTCTGTTGCTGGGGGAATATGACATAAGCTATAATTATGACTGGCTGGTATGGAAAACATTTGTAAGCCGGAACTTAACCAGGAAAGACCAGAAGAAAACAGAAAACGAAATACTGCAGGAAATAATAACAGCCTACCAAACAGAATTGCAAAAGCAGGAGTGCGATAAACAATTGCTTTGGAATTATCAAAATAAGATAAGAGAGATAACAGGCGCTGTTGCAGAATAGCCCGATAAACCTTCGCCACTCCGCTTGCATTTGTGCCCCCCACCCATCTTCACTTTAGTAAAAGGTACACCATCCAGCGATTTGTAATTAATGCTGGTGAGTTTATTACATACGCCTGTCTAAAGTCGTATGATGAACCAGTAAGACAATGGTTGAAAAAGAAAATATTGATGAAAAATAATTAAGGACAAAATAGGTATCGCTATTTAATATACTGGCTGCCGAAAGCTGGTTGTCTGTCATCAATAGAACCGTAGAATATCCTTTAACAAAAACTTAGGGGGCAATCATTAATCTTACCGCTTATTTTTCTTTCTCATGGCTGCACACGGCTGTAAACCCCGTTTGCTAAAAATCATGAAAACAAAAATTTTACTCTCCATCAGTTTATTTTTTTCCATTGCTTCTTTTGCACAGCCCATTACTTATGGCGCATCAGCAGGTATTAACATTGCCAATATGAGAGGCGATGCGGTGCAAAACATGCAGCAACTATTAAATTTTACCAACGGTATTATTAGTACCAAACCCATTACCGGTTATTACGCCGGCGGATATGCCAATATTCCGGTGGGCAATAATTTTTCGGTGGAGTCAGGCTTGTACTATACTGCAAAGGGCTACCAGTTGAGCGGTACTTATTCAGTAAAAGGTATTAATATACTGAGTGCTAATGCAAGTGCAAGGCTCAACTCTTCTTACATCGATATGCCTATTTTGCTGAAGGCCAATTTTAATGGCTTCCAGATTTTTGCAGGGCCGCAGGTATCTTATCTTACCAATGCCAGTCTTAAAACAACTGCCGGTATTGCCGGGTTCAATTTGCTGAATAGTAAAATGGATATTACCAGCCAGTTTAATCGGTGGGATATTGGGGTAACCGGTGGCGTGGGCTATCAGTTTACAAATGGCATGCGAATTACTGCCGCTTACGATCGTGGCTTGTCAAAAGTAAATGCAGGACAAAGCTTGGCGGCATACAACCAGGGTTTTAAAATTGGTGCCGGTATCAGATTTTAAATATTTTTTTGCAATGGGTCTTAATAACCCTTAGCAAAACCAAGGCTACCATTAGTGTTAATTGCCTGCAATAAAATATACCTCTCAGTGTTATTTAAATTGGTTCTTTAGAAAAAAAACCAATAAAATCACAGCCATACAAATGGGCAACAGAGAAGTGAAGCTTGAAAAAAAATCTATTACCTTCGCTACAAAATAATGTCATGGCAATCCGCATTTTTATCACAGGAGGTACGTTTGATAAAGAATACAATGAACTGAACGGCCAACTGTATTTTAAAGACACTCACCTGAGCGACCTGCTGGAGATGGGCCGCAATAAAGTATCGGTAGAGATAAGAACCCTGATGATGGTGGACAGCCTGGAAATGACAGATGAAGATAGGGATCTCATCGTACACCAATGCAACAACTGCGATGAAACACAGATTGTAATTACCCATGGAACAGATACGATGGCGGATACCGCAAAAATAATTGCCCAAAAAATAAATAACAAAACCATCATTCTTACCGGTGCCATGATACCGATTAAATTCGGCAGCTCGGATGGATTATTTAATCTTGGCAGTGCGTTGGCATTTGCACAAACTTTGCCTGCCGGTGTGTATGTAGCCATGAATGGCCGTTGCTTCAACTGGGATAATGTGCGTAAGAATAAACAGACTGGCGTATTTGAAGAAGTGAGATAAATGATGTTCCGCTTTGCGGAGCCGATAAATAATTTCTATGTTATATAAAATTCTTACCGTTGCAGCTTTAGCTACTTTTGAAATTTATGCTGCCATTCCTGCCGGTTTTGCTTTTGGGTTGTCGCCCTGGGTTATCTTTTTTGCTAGTTTGGTAGGAGGTATAGCGGGTGTATTTGCAGCCGCTTTTTTAGGAGAGAGAATTGAGAAATTAATTTCCCGGTTCCGCAAGCCCAAAGCAGTAAGTAAAGATAACAAACCTACCCTGGCACATAAACTCTGGGAAAAATATGGCATTGTAGGGTTAGGATTTTTAGGCACTTTTACCGTAGGGGCGCCAGTTAGTATTGCGGTGGGCGTGGGGTTCAATGTTAACATGCATAAGTTAGCTTCCTGGTGTTGCATAGGTGTATTGGCACGTTGTGCAGTTTTTACTTTGGTTGGTCATTTTGGAATGAAGTTGTTTTAAGATTTGAATATTGCTTCCGGAAATTGAAAAGCATCAAACGCCATTTATTTTATTTTCAAGAAGGGTACTATTGTAACACAGCATGCCCAAACAGAACAGAAAAATCTTTGCACCATATCAACACATAATTATTAGTGCTGTAGTTAAAGGTTGAATTTAATTCGTAAGAAAAATTTCCAGAAACAGCAGTCAGTAACCCTACCTCCCGGTAACTGGTGCCAGAAGTATTGGTGGCAAGCCATATCCGAAGGTCGGGGCCATTGCTTGTGCTAAAATTTTCAAAGGTGAGATAAGTTTTGCCGGTTGCTTCTTTTATCACTTTTACCGAACCAGTACTTGTATGGGCATTGCTTACAAAACTGCCACTAACAAGTATTGTTCCTGTAGGTGCAGGTGTATTTACGGTTGTCGCAGTATTTTCTTTTTTACAAGAAATACAACTCAATAAAATTGCGGCTAAAAAAATTGGCGATAGTCTTTTCATTTCTTTCAGTTAAAATTAATACTGGCATTTATTTCCCAACAATAAATTATTTGTCTCTTGTTATCAAGGAGCTGTATTATTTTTATTGCAACAGATGGTAAACCATTTACACAAAAACCTGTCGGTTAGTTTTCTTTGAGAAATATTTTTTTTCTGTGGTACTTCACTCTATTTTTATACCTCATTTTATTTCTTCTTTTTTTGCAAAATAAAAAAACATATACGGAGGCTGCTTTAACAGCTGCACTAAAAAAGCGTGATAGTGAAGCTTTTGAATATTTGTATCATAATTATAAAGGGGCCTTATTCACTGTAATACTTCAGATTATTCCCGACAGAGAAAGTGCAGGGGATGTATTACAGGAAGCGTTTGTGATAGCATGGAAAAATATTGACAAGTATGATACCGGCAAAGGCAGGCTGTTTACCTGGTTGTACAATGTTACCCGTAACTGTGCTATCAATACTACCCGTTCTAAAAATTATAAGGCACAGCAAAAAAACGATTCGATAGACAATTACGTTAATTATGTGGATGAAAAACAAAGCCATGTTTTAAATATAAACCAGATAGGATTAAGGAAACAGGTTCACCGGCTGAGGGAAGATTACAAGAATGTATTGGAACTTTCTTACTTTAATGGATTGACACATGAAGAGATTGCCACAGCGTTAAATATACCTTTGGGAACAGTAAAAACAAGGTTGCGAAATGCTTTAATAGAATTACGTAAACAATTTGTATAAATGGACATTAACAGCTACATAGCATCGGGCATTATTGAAATGTATGTGATGGATTTGTGTACCCCCGAAGAAAGGAGTGAACTGGAGCAACTGCGTAATCAATATCCAAAACTAAATGAAGCGGTATTAGAATTTGAAGCAACACTTGAAAATAATCTATCGGCGAACATTACTTTGCCTGGAGAGAAAGTGGATGAAAAAATATTGCAATCACTTCGCTCTTTGCCTGCATCAGTTGTAGATATTAATGCCCGCCAGTATAAAATAAAAACAACTAGTTGGTTTCAGTTGGCTGCTGCCGTATTGCTGCTGATAAGCGGCATCATAAATTATGTTTTGTACAAAAAAATAAATGAACAGGGGCTGGTCTTAATTGCAAAAGAAAAATACTCCCCACTCCCCGTTGCTGATTACAATATTTTAAAGCAACCTACTATTACCCCGGTTGCCATGTATGGTGTAGCTCCACATAGTATTTGCAGATGTACCATGTTTTGGGATAAAAAAACAGGTAAGGCTTACATTATGATTCATCATCTCCCCCCATCATCCGGTAATAATTATCAACTGTGGGCCATGGTAAATGATAAGCCGGTAAGTGTTGGTATTATTAATGATAAAATACGGGATCGTTTTATAGAAGTGCAAAATGTTCCGCAGGGTGCAACTGCTTTTACTGTAACACTTGAAAAAACCGGAGGCAGCACTGCACCTACTGAAGAAGAAACTTACGTCAGCGGTAAAATATAAGTTCGCAAATACACCTCAGGCCTGCTGATAATTTAGAATTTATTTTCTTACAGCTTAATTTTATACAGCCCCAAAAAATTTCAGGAAATAGGATTCGTACCAAATTAATAATTGACTTTTCAAAGCTTCATTTCAGTGCTTTATGTATTCTATCTTTACCATTAAAAATAAGTGTATTACGAAAACCAGTTAATGTATCTCAAGAAAAAATATCTTATTATGGAAGAATATAAAAAAGTATCCTACTCAGAAACAACCCTCACAGAACTGATGATTCCTTCATATTCCAATTTCGGGGGCAAAATTCATGGAGGTGTTATCCTTTCATTGATGGATAAAGTGGCTTATGTATGTGCAGCCAAACATGCGGATGCCTATTGCGTAACGGCCGCCATTGAAGGCGTAGATTTTTTAGCCCCGGTAGAAGTGGGTGAGTTGGTGTCGTTGCTGGCTTCGGTAAATTATGTAGGGAAGTCTTCGCTTGTGGTGGGCATTAAAGTAATATCAGAAAATATAAAAACAAAACAGGTAAAACATACCAACACCAGTTATTTCACCATGGTGGCTTTTGGCGATGATAACAAAACTGTGCAGGTGCCGGGCTTGTTATTAGAAAGCCATGACCAGGCCCGCCGCTTTCACAAAGCGATGCTGCGGAAAGAATTGAAAAAAAATTACAAAAAGGAAGAGCTGATGACGGTAACAATTGATACTACTGAAGAATACAGAGAAGTATTAAAAGGTGAACGGTGCAGGGTGGTTGCAGAAAAATGACAGAATTTTTTTAAAAATGTATTGAGTTTTTATTTCTCTATGAGTTATTTACAGCAATACCAAACCCAGGCGCAGAGTTTTTAATAACAGGTTATTTGTAATAATAATTTATAAGTTGTTGCAACCAGTTTTAATATTATAAAGTCTTGTAACCATCCTTCATAGAATAAATGGCTTTTTTTTTGGGGCTGGATTTCTATCCGGCCCAATTTTATTTTTCGATTCAGAACTTTATTCTATTTTAATAAATCAAATGTGGAACAAAATTGAGCATAGCCAATGGTAGAAATCATCAAGGCGCTGTAGAGATTATTCTATTCAACAAATTCCTTGGGCTGTTACTAAATGCCTTCGGATAATAAGTGCAGATCTTTGTAGTACCTTTATTTTGCTTTATTTTAAAAATCATTTTTAAAATTCCCAATGATACAATCAAAAGATCCACTGCATGGTAAAACACTGGAAGCAATACTGACAGAACTTGTGGATCATTATAGCTGGGAACAGCTGGGGGATATTATTACCATCAATTGTTTCAAAAGCAACCCCAGTATCAAATCAAGCTTAACATTTTTACGCAAAACTCCCTGGGCCAGGAAAAAAGTGGAAGATTTATATATCCGGATGATAGATGCCAGGAGCTGATTCTCCAATGGTGACAGCAACACTAAATAAAAAATTTACCTCTCGGTATTTATAATTTACCTTTTAAAACAGGGATAATTTATCATTCAGATTACAATAGATACATTTGCATACATCAATGTATTTTCAAGGTGGAAGTAAAACAAATAGAAAAGATATCCAAAGCGCTGGCCGATACTACCCGGTTAAAAATATTATTGGATATGTCCAAGCGGAAGGGTACCATACAATGTTCGGAGATTATGAACATTACCAAATTGGCTCAGCCATCTGTAAGCCATCATGTTAAAACATTGATAGAGGCAGGTTTGATAGAAGCGGAGAAAGATGGCCGCAACCATTCTTACAACCTTAACCAGGCTTTGCTGAAAGCTTATACCAGCTGGATGAATAAAATTACCGGTGCATAAAAGCACCGGCGAACAACGATACTTGCCAATTGTTTCATACAAAAATTACCGCATCAAGCCGGTGATAAATAATTATATTAATGGATCAAAGCAACTATATGAGTGAGTTTTTTAAAAAAGAAAAAATTGGGATGCTGTCTTTTTTCTTTCTGCTGTCTCCTTTTTTTATTGCTGCTCAAACTGCAGCCAAAGACACTTTGTTGCAGGAAGTGACCCTGAAAAAAGCGATTGAGTATGCCATCAAATTTCAGCCAAGGATACAGCAATCTTTAATTGACGAACAGATTACTGCTTCCACCATCAAAAGCAAATTGGCCGACTGGTATCCGCAGGTTAATTTCAATTACAGCCTGCAGCATAATTTTATTTTACAAACCAGTGTAATTGGTGGTAATACTATCAAATTTGGTGTTGATAACACTTCTGCAGGGCAGTTTACTGTTTCTCAAACCCTATTTAATAAAGATGTTTTACTGGCCAGGCGCACTAAAGGAGATGTACAGTTGCAAACACAACAGGCAACTGAAAGCAATAAAATTGACATCGTGGCAAATGTGTCAAAAGCTTTTTATGATGTGCTGGCCACCAAACAGCAAATAAAAGTTGCAGCAGAAAATATTATACGCATTGAAAGAAGTTTGCAGGATGCAACCAATCAATACAAAGCCGGTATTGCAGATAAGATTGATTATAAAAGAGCCACCATCAGTCTTAATAATATCAAGGCTTCTAAGAAGAGTAATGAAGCTTTGCTGAAAGCAAAAATTGAATACCTGAAATCATTGATGGGGTATCCTGATACTATCGGTTTTAATATTGTGTACGACAGCCTGGCAATGGAAAAAGAAATTGTGATTGATACATTGCAATTGCCGGATTATAAAACAAGGGTGGAATATAAATTACTGGAGACACAACAAAAATTATTACAGTCAAATGTATTGTATAATAAATGGAGCTATCTGCCTGTTGTTGCTGCCAATGGTGCTTACAATCTTAATTATCAAAATAACCAGTTTACTAAGTTGTACAATGAAAATTATCCGAATTCTTTTGCTGCACTAACAGTAGCCATTCCAATTTTTCAGGGTGGCAAAAGAAAGTACAATATTAAAACGGCAGAGTTGCAGTTGAAACGCAGCAGCCAGGATATTATCAATCTAAAAAATGCCGTAAATGCCCAGTACGCACAGGCTTTGGCTGCATATAAAAGCAATCTGGAAAACTATTCAGCATTGAAAGAAAATGTGGCGCTGGCAAAAGAAGTGTATGATGTGGTTCAGTTGCAATACCGATCCGGCATCAAGACTTACCTGGAAGTGATTACCGCAGAAACAGATTTAAGAACGTCACAAATAAATTATTTCAATGCCCTTTACCAGGTACTGTCTGCCAAGGTAGATGTGCAAAGGGCATTGGGGCAAATTACTTATTAAGGGCAAATTTAATTTTACTTTTTATACCGCATAATAACCAGTCAATATGTACACCATTTTCTCCAGGCAAATAGTAAAACACATAGGTTTAGTGTCTCTTTTATTTATCGCCGCCTGTGCCGATAAAAAAGCAGCGCCTTCAGCTCCGCCGCTACCAACAGTAACAGTGCAGGAAGTAACGGTAACCGATGCTGTATATTATGATGAATACCCAGCCACCGTGAATGCTTTGAACCAGGTGGAACTAAGACCACAGGTAAGTGGTTTTATAACCGGGGTACATTTTGCTGATGGGGCAAGAGTGAGAAAAGGGCAACTGCTGTATTCCATCGATCAACAATTATATTCAGCCAACTACCAGCAGGCTGTTGCCAATCTGCAGGTGCAGGAAGCCAATGTAAACAAAACAGTAAAAGATGCTAACCGTTATCATGAACTGGATAAAAATGATGCCGTGGCAAAACAGTTGGTGGACAATGCAGACGCTGCAGTAGAAGTATCAAAAAAGCAAGCTGCTGCTGCAAGAGCCAATATACTGGCTGTACAAACAGGTTTGCGCTATACAAAAGTATATGCACCTTTTGATGGCGTGATTGGTATATCCAGCGTAAAAACAGGAGCAGCTGTAACTGCAGGGCAAACCTTGCTCAACACCATTTCCACTGATGGTGACCTTGCTGTTGATATTAATATTGTGCAAAATGACATTTTCCGTTTTTCTACTTTGCTGAATGAAAAAGTTAAAGCTGATGACTCAATTTTTACTTTGGTATTTGGTACTGACAGGTATCCTTACCCCGGTAGAATAATTTTAATAGACAGGGCTGTAAATCCACAAACAGGTACAATTAAAGCAAGGCTAAGTTTCCCCAATAAAAATAATTTATTAAGAGCCGGTATGACTGGTACCCTGCGTATTAAGAACAGTTCTTCTGCACAATCAATTGTTATTCCTTACAAAGCTGTAGTAGAGCAGTTGGGAGAATATTATGTGTATATTCCGGGTGACAGCAGTAAAGTTTCTCAGCGAAAAGTGTTGCTGGGCAAGCCATTGGGAACAAATATTATTATTAAAGATGGTTTACAGCAAGGTGAAAAAATTGTAACAGAAGGAGTACAAAATTTACGGGAAGGAGTAAAAGTGACGATTGGCAAACCAGCCGCAGCAGCAGAAAAAAAATAGTATCAATACATTGGTTGTTGTTTGAGCAGTCTAAAGAAATTATAGAATGATAGCAGAAATTTTTATTAAAAAACCGGTAACGGCCATTGTAATATCCATAGTGATTGTGCTGGTGGGTTTTATTGCCATGACGACATTGCCCGTGGCTCAGTATCCAAATATTACACCACCAACGGTAACAGTAAGCGGTATTTTTACAGGTGCCGATGCTCAAACGGTTGAGCAAACCACTACCACGGCTATTGAAACACAAATCAATGGTACGCCGGGTATGACTTACATGAGTAGCAACAGCACCAGCAGCGGACAAAGCTCTATCAATATAAATTTTGATATTGGTACTGATGTAAATATTGCAGCACTGGATGTACAAAACAGGGTAAGTGTGGCACAGCCCACATTGCCTGATGCAGTAAAGCGTTTAGGGCTTACTGTTCGTAAGCGTAATCCAAGTATCATGGTGGCGCTGGCACTGTATTCTCCCAATGGAACGCATGATGCAACTTTTATCGGTAACTACGCCAACATCTATTTGAAAGATGCTTTGCAACGGGTAAAAGGGGTGGGGGATATTGTTTCCCGTGCTGATGATTTTGGTATGCGTATCTGGATGAATCCTGAAAAATTGGCCAGCCTGGAAATGACAACCAGTGACGTTACTGCTGCTTTATCCGAACAAAATTTACAGGTGGCTGCAGGTACAGTAGGCGGCAATCCACAGCCGAATACGCAAAGCTTTGAATACAGTGTTTTAACCAACAGCCGTATCAATACCAAAGAACAATTTGAAAATATTATTGTACGCACAGTACCGTCAACGGGTACGGTAGTTTATTTAAAAGATGTGGCAAGGGTGGAATTGGGGAAGTTTGATTATGGCAGTAATGCTTTTGTAAATGGAAAGCCTGCAGCATTTATTTTAATTTACCAGGCACCCGGTGCCAATGCACTGGAAACTTTTGCCGGCATCAAAAAAGCACTGACAGAATTAAAAAAATCATTTCCGAAAGATATTGATTACGACATGCCGCTGGAAACAGTAACGGTGGTAAAAGTTTCAATTGAAGAAGTACTGCATACGTTGATAGAAGCTTTGCTGCTGGTGGTATTGGTGGTATTCCTGTTTTTACAAAACTGGCGTGCCACATTAATACCGGTATTGGCAATTCCAGTTTCACTCATCGGTACGTTTATCTTCTTTATTCCATTTGGTTTTACCATTAATACATTGACGCTTTTTGCATTCGTGCTGGCCATTGGTATTGTGGTGGATGATGCCATTGTGGTGGTGGAAGCAGTTCAGCATTATATTGATCATGGAAAATTATCTCCGAAGGAAGCTACACAAAAAGCGATGAGGGATATCTCCGGCCCTGTTATCGCCATTGCATTAATATTGGCAGCAGTGTTTGTACCAGTTGGTTTTATTCCTGGTATCGTTGGCCGTTTGTATCAGCAGTTTGCCATTACCATTGCGGTGTCGGTAATCATATCAGCTTTTGTAGCGTTATCGCTTACACCGGCTTTGTGCAGCCTTATGCTGAAACCATCTAAAGATGCAACTGCTAAAAAAAATATACTGGAGAAATTTTTTGCCAGGTTTAATAAGGGCTTTGAAAAATTTAACCGGTCATACACCAGTGGCGTGGCTAAATGGATAAGGGCTACACCTATTGTGTTGGTGATGCTGGCATGCCTGTTTGTTGGTTTGTTTTTTATGTTCAAAAGCAAGCCATCCGGTTTTATCCCTTCAGAAGATGAAGGACGTTTATTTGTTACTTATGAAATGCCTGAAGCTACTTCCACCACAAGGAGCAAAGCCATGCTGAAGGATATTATGAGCAGGGTACAGTCTGTGCCAGGCGTGAGATTGGTTGGGGGATTGGCAGGATTGAACATCATTACTTTTTCGAGTAAATCAAATGCAGGGACCATGTTTGTAGGTCTTAAAACATGGAGCGACCGGGAAACAAAAGAAACACAACTGAAAAATATTATTGCTGAAATTCAAAAGCGGACTGCAGATATAAAAGAAGCCAGGATATTGGCTATTGCCCCGCCAGCGATACCCGGCCTTGGGCAAACAGCCGGCTTTACTTTTGAGCTGCAGCAAACCACCAGTACTGATAACATCCAGCAATTTGAAATGGTGACAAGAAAATTTTTAGCAGAAGTAAATCAGCGCCCCGAGATTGGGATGGCTTTTACTTTCTTTTCTTCTCATACGCCCAGTTACCAGGTAAATCTTGATAAAGAGAAAGCAAAAAAATTAGGTGTGTCTGTAGCGGATGTGTACAGCACCCTGTCCACTTTACTGGGCAGCAGTTATATCAACGATTTTAATTTGTATGGAAGAAATTTCCGGGTGATGGCCCAGGCTGACAGTACTTACCGGTCTTCTATAGACGAACTGGGAAAATATTATGTACGCAACAGCCAGGGCAATATGATACCGCTTGGTTCTTTAGTTACTACAAAAGTGGTGGAGAGCCCTTCGCTTATTTCGCATTATAACATTTACCGGTCTGTTGAAATAAATGGCTCACCCAAGCCAGGCTTCAGCAGCGGGCAGGCCATTGATGCTTTAAAAGAAGTAGCTGCTAAATCATTGCCTGTTGGTTATGGTTATGAATTTTCAGGATTAAGCCGGGAAGAGATTGCAGCAGGAGACAGTACCACACTCATCTTTGCGATCTCTATTATTTTTGTGTTCCTGTTTTTGGCGGCCCTGTATGAGAGCTGGTCCATTCCTTTCTCTGTGTTGTTTGCAGTTCCGATTGGCGCATTCGGATCGATACTCACCTTGTTGCTGTTGCCCAATTTAACTAACAATGTGTATGCACAAATTGGCTTAATAACATTGATAGGGCTGGCAGCAAAAAATGCAATCCTGATTGTAGAGTTTGCAAAGGAACGGGTTGATCATGGTGTGGAAATTGTTGCGGCCACATTGCAGGCTGTCAATTTAAGGTTACGCCCCATTGTGATGACATCACTGGCATTTATATTGGGAGTGTTACCATTGGCTTTTGCAACCGGCGCTGCTGCAGAATCCCGTAAAACCATTGGCTGGACTGTGTTTGGTGGTATGCTTTCCGCTACAACGCTTGCTATATTTGTGGTGCCTGTTTTGTTTGTATTGATCACAAAACTTTCTTACGGTAAAAAAATAAGGCAATTAAAAGAAGAGCAACAACGGATAGACGAAGTGGATAAAAGGATTATTGATGGGGGAGGGACATGATAAATGTCGTGTAATTATTTTAAAAGTGATTACTTTATTGCTGGTTGAATTTATGTATGGTCTTTCTATTCTGTAGATAAAAGATGCAAAATGGTATGCTGTACAAGTGAGTGACACCACGATGTTGAACAAAGATATTTGGCTGGTAAAAAAAAAAATTTAAAAATGAACAGTTGATTTTACTTAACTGTATAGAAAATGTCTGACCTGTACAAATGAAAACCAAAATTTATATAATGAAGCTATTTACGGTCACCGTAATTTTTATATTGAGCCTTTCTTCACTGCAGGCACAAACCAATACCATTAAAGGTTTTATCCAGGATGAGTCAGACAAAAGCCCTGTAAGTGGAGCTGCCGTTTCCTTGTTATTACAGTCAGATTCTTCACTGATAAAAACTACGGTATCTGATTCTGCCGGCTATTTTATATTTACGGATGTGGGTATTGACAGTTTTATTGTAACGGTTGATAATGTAAACTACCAACAGCAAGCTTCACTTGTTTTGATGAAAGGAGAAGAAAAAAATTTGGGAACGATATTGCTTTTTCGCCAGGGTAAAGATTTGGCCAACGTAACCATTGTGGCAAAAACACCACCGGTTACTCAAAAAGCTGATACTACACAATACAATGCCAGCCAGTATAAAGTGAACCCGGATGCAACTGCGGAAGACCTGATAAAAAAAATGCCGGGAATAACGGTAGATAAAAGTGGCATGGTAACAGCACATGGCGACCAGGTAAAAAAAGTAACGGTTGACGGCAAAGATTTTTTTGGCGACGACGCCACTGCAGCACTCAAAAACCTGCCGGCAGAAATTATCGATAAGATACAGGTATTTGACAAACTGAGCGACCAAGCCCAGCTTACCGGCTTTGATGACGGCAACAGTGCGAAGGCTATTAATATTGTAACTAAAACGGGTACCCGAAATGGACAGTTTGGAAGAGGATATGCAGGATATGGTAGCGACGAACGATACACAGGTGGCGGCAATGTCAGTTTTTTCAATGGCGACCGCCGATTATCTTTCGTGAGCCTGTTTAATAATATCAACCAGCAAAATTTTGGTACCGAAGATTTGCTTGGGGTAACGAGCAGTAGTGGTGGTAACAAGGGGGGTGGTAACCGTAATGGAGGAAACAAGGGTGCAAGTGGTGGCAATAGCAATAACTTTTTGGTGGGGCAGCAAAATGGAATTAGCGCTACCAATGCATTTGGTGTTAATTACGGAGACAAGTGGTCAAAAAAATTAGAAGTAACCGGCAGCTACTTTTTTAATAACAGCAATACCAACAACAACCAGCAGACCAGTAATGAATATTTTATAAAAGATGCTCCTAAACAGTTTTATGATGAAACAACACAGTCTTCATCCAAAAATTATAACCATCGTTTTAATTTGAAGATGGAGTATAAAATTGATTCCGCAAATTCAATCATTTTTATACCGTCTGTTAGTTTTCAAAAAAATAACAGCGATAATATTGTGAATGGTACCAGGTTCTACACGTTAAGCGATCTTATCAGTCGTACTGCTTACAATAGTAACAGAAACACCTCCGGTTTTAATACCAATAACAACTTGCTGTATTGGCATGGCTTTGCAAAAAAAGGAAGAACGATTTCTCTTGGTGTTGGTGTGGGTGCCAATCACAAGGAAGGAGATATTTTTTTGGAATCGGCCAATCAATTTTTTAACAACCCAGGTGGTAATAACACTGTGCAGCAATACACATCGCAATTGGTAAACGGCATTACCTATTCAGGAAATATTGCCTATACTGAACCAATTGGAAAAATGGGGCAGCTTCAAATTAATTATTCACCTTCTGTTTCTAAAAATAAATCTGATCAGCAGGTGTACAAGTTTAATGCCATCAGTGATAAATACAATCTTTTTGACAGCAGCCTTTCCAACCGTTTTGATAATACGGTTACCAGTCATACAGGTGGCATGACTTTTCGAATTGGTGATAAGAACAATATGTTAGCTGCCGGCTTATCTTACAAATATACAACACTCAACAGCGACCAGCTTTTCCCTCTGTCGGCTACCGTAAATAAATCCTTCAATAACCTGCTGCCGAATTTGATGTGGCGAAAAAAAATCTCAGCCAAAAGCAGTTTGAATATTATGTACCGGGCCAATACCAATACCCCTTCCATCAGCCAATTGCAGAATGTAATCAACAATACCAATCCATTATTTTTAACTGCTGGCAATCCTGATTTGAAACAGCAAACCACCAATACATTAACCGGAAGATACACTTACACCAACACATCAAAAGGCAGCAGTTTTTTTGCAAATATTTTTTTGCAGCAGGCAGATAATTATATCGCCAATGGCAGTTACATAGCTGTAAGAGATTCGGTGCTTAACAGCAGTATTATTTTGAACAGAGGATCACAGCTTACCAAGCCTGTAAATTTGGATGGTTATACCGGCCTTCGTTCTTTTTTAACCTTTGCGATGCCATTGAAATTCATCAAATCAAATGTGAATATTAATGCCGGTTTTACTTGGTCAAAAATTCCAAGGATAATTAATTATAATAAGAATGTTACTAATAATTATGCTTACAGTACCGGCGCTGTTGTATCCAGCAATATCAGTGAGTACATTGATTTTACTGTATCGTATAATGCCAGTTTTAATGTAGCAAAAAATGCAGTTCAATCACAGGCAAATAATAATTATACCATACAAAATGCCGGGGTACAATTGAACCTGTTAAGCAAGAAAGGCTGGTTTATACAGAACGATGTAAATCATCAATCGTACAGTGGTTTGAGTGCCGGCTTCAATCAAAGCTATTGGTTGTGGAATTCAGCCATCGGTAAAAAATTTTTGAAAAAACAGGCAGGTGAGCTGAAGCTTTCTGTATTTGATTTATTAAAACAAAACAGGAGTATTACCCGTACTGTTACCGAAAGTTATATCGAGGATGTACAGAACCAGGTGCTGACAAGGTATTTCATGCTGACCTTTTCTTACAAGCTCAAAAACTTTGGATCACCAAAAGCAAGTTCCGGCAAAGAGCAGGGTAAGAGAAGAAATAACACTGATGGGATTTTCGGCTTCGGTTTTTAATAAATAAGTTTCTCATTTTGTCTATTTTTCATCTTTAATTACAGTAGCTTGAATCGTAAAGTTGTAACTGAAAGTAAAATAAGGTGCAACCATTTTTATTTTTTCTATGTCTTCTATTTGGTTTTCATAAGATATTAGGTTAAAAAATCAGGCTGGATTTCTATCCTGGCCTTTTTATTTTCTTTTTAACTCATATTGTTTAATATGATCTTCCTGTTTTTCTTTGTTACATTTTTCGCAATAATTATTTTTAGTTTGATTAGCCTGTAATCTTTACTAAGGCTTATTTTACACACTTACTGACTAATACTTAATTTAATTTTTTTACCAGAATTAATTCTAGTAAATAGTTTGCAACCTTTTTGCAACCTCAACTGTAATACCAATGGTTTTCATAGGATATAGAATTAAACGGGGCTGAATTTCTATTCTGGCCCCTTTTTTTTCTGCGAAAAAAATTATTTCCGGCCAGCAGTAAAAATTTTCTACTTCTTTTGTGTAAGTTTTGTTTTAGTAATTTACATGCTTAATAAATTACTATGCTGTTTAATTTATTTGGTAACTCAAAACAAGAATCTCCCGAAAGAAAATTTACGGATAAAGTTTACATCAGCACAGAAGCAAAAATGAATGCCTGCCTGCAACTTTTCAGGGAGCAGTCCGGCACTGTATTTATTGCCTGGGTTACAACAACGGCTAAAAATTTTAAAGATCTTTTTCAGCAACATGGTGAAGATGCTTCCTGTATTATTGAAGCCAGGATAATACATACTGGTAAGCTAAGTAATCATGCACCTGTTTTTATTGAACATTATCCATTGCAAGAAAAAGAATTGGCATTGATAGAAAATTGGGAGGAAATAAAGATAACTGTTTACAGTGCTATGGACGAGCCACTCTTTAAACATTTGGGAAGCGACAAAATGATACCACTGATAAAACTGCTGGGCATGAACGAAAATGAATCAATTGAACATTCTTATGTAACACAATCCATCATTAAAGGGTAACAAAAAATTGCTGCTAAAGTAACCATTGAACAGTCAGCCAATTCGCAGGAAGAATGGATGGAACGTAACCTGAAAGACTAAGCTAAGCTTCTTTCATCCTCCGTAGGTAGCTCATCACTGCCCTTATTTCTCCGTAAGAATATGAATCGCCCAATTGTTGTTTTATGGGAGCAAGTTCATGAAGGTTATTGTTTTTTTCAACAGCATCCATAATGGGCTGCATTTTTTCTTTTGCCACAATTTCATTCACCTGCATTTGCCCAGTAAAAACAAAATGTGCTAAATGAGTTTCAATAGTATTGGCAGATAAATTTCTTTCAGCCGCAATTTCATTGATGGATCTGCCGAGTTGAAATAATTGTAAACTGGCTTTCTTAGTATCCGATGTTTTTTCTTCTGTTGCAGATTTTCTTTGCCGCTTGGGTGCTTTGGAATTTATTTTAGTAGCAATATTATTCTCCACACAATAGTCAATAATAGTGTCTAAAAAAGCGTTTCCATACCTGGCTAATTTAATATCGCCAAAGCCTGAAATCTTTGCCAGGTCTGCGAAAGTGAGTGGAAGGTATGTTGCCAGTTCCACTAAAGTAGCATCAGAAAAAATTTGAAAAGCTGCTACATTTTCATCTTTTGCCAAATCGTAGCGAACGGCTTTTAATGTTGCAAATAAATCCTGGTGAATATTTTCTTTTGGTAAATATTTCTCGACTGTTGGTTTGCTTGCCGTGATAGATTTAGTAAGCATCACTTTTAATTCTCCTTTCAATACCTCTTTACTTTTTTCATTCAGCTGCAGCACCGGGTATTCACCATCGCTTACCTGCAGGTATTGCAGTTGCAGCAATTCTTTTGCAATTTGTCGCCATCGTTCTTTACTGATGTCTTTCCCAATGCTGTAAGTTTTTATGGATTGATGTTCTGGCTTTGTAGAGCTGCTGCCTCTTAAAAAATCAATTACATAATTCATCCCAAAGCGTTGATTGAGGCGGCTTACAGCGCTAAGGAATTTTTGTGCTTCAATAGTTTGGTCTGTTCTTTCTCTTTGTGTAAGGCACACATCGCAGCTGCCGCAATAGTCAGGCGCTGCTTCATCAAAATAGTTGAGTAAATATTTTCTTCTGCAAATAGTTGTTTCACATAATGCCGACATCTGGTTAAGTTTCTTCAGCATTATTTTACTTTGCTCTTCGTTGCCATCCACTTCTGCAAACTTTTTCAGCTTCATTACATCTGCATAGCTGTAAAATAAAATAGCTTCACTTTCTAATCCATCTCTGCCTGCCCTTCCTGTTTCCTGGTAATAGCCTTCAATATTTTTTGGCAAATCAACATGCACTACATACCGAACATTGCTTTTATTAATACCCATGCCAAAGGCAATGGTGGCAACAATAATTTTTATTTCGTCCCGTAAAAATTTCTCCTGTCTTTCTTCTCTCACATTTTTTTCCAGTCCGGAATGGTATGCGGCTGCAGAAAAACCCTGCAGTCGAAGCTTTTCAGCCAACGATTCTGTACTTGCCCGGCTCAGGCAGTAAATAATTCCACTGTCATCGTTGTGCTGGTTGATATAATCTGCCAACTCATCAAAATGATTTTTTTTGGGCTTGATAAAGTAGCTGATGTTTGGCCTGTTGAATGAATTTTCAAAAACGGTATAATTTTGAAAAGCCAATTTTTCAATGATATCTTTCTTGGTAAGTTTATCTGCAGTAGCCGTTAATGCAATAACAGGTACACCAGGGAAGGCTGTTTTCAATTGCCCCAACTCCACATACTCAGGGCGGAAATCATGACCCCAATGACTGATGCAATGTGCTTCATCAATTGCAAAGAGAGAAACATTTATTTTTTGTAAAAATGGAATGATGCCGTTGTTGCCAATCAATCTTTCCGGTGCTAAATACAATAATTTTAACTGGTTGTTTTTTATTTGTTGTGTGATGGTTGCCTGCTCATAACTGCTCTGTGAAGAATTTAAAAATGCTGCCGCCACACCATTTAATCTTAATGCATCCACCTGGTCTTTCATCAAAGCAATTAATGGCGATACCACCACTGCAATGCCATCCAATGCCAATGCCGGTACCTGGTAACATAAAGATTTACCACCGCCGGTGGGCATCAGTACAATCGTATCTTTTTTTGCCAATACATTTTCAATAATATCTTGCTGATTAAACCGAAACTGGTTGTAACCGAAGTAATGCTGAAGTATTTGATGAATGTTGTTCATGCAGGGTTAACAAATATTTTTTTTGGATTAACAAGATAGAAATAACCGGCAACTTTTTGGGTAAAGATTATCAATAAAAAAGTATTGTCCTGAAACTCAATGCCAGCAGCTATTTTACAGAAAAAATAAAACTTAAATAAAAAATAATTTTGGAAGTTTTAAAGACGACCATATACCTTTGCAGTAGTTCTTTATTAATCACTTATCAAGAAAGGCAGAGGGTAATGGCCCGATGAAGCCTTGACAACCTCCCTTCGGCTCCGTTTAGGATGACGAAAGGAAAGGTGCCAATTCCATCCCAACAGTACTGTTGGGAGAGATAAGTCAGATTCAAGCTTCAAAATATCTTTCTAAAAATATTCAAAGCCCATCTGATTTTATCGGATGGGCTTTTTTTATAACCGCCAACAGGGATTGGAACCGCTGTAGGGGTTATTGCAAAGCTTCTTCCATCGCAACTGCCATTCTTGAAAAGTATTTTCAATCAAAGAGCATAATTCGTATAATCTGTAAAAATTCGTTTAATCAAAAAAATAAAAAATGAGTAACAAACTTAACATCGGTCTCTTCGGATTTGGCGTAGTTGGAAAAGGCCTCTACGATGTGCTGCACCACACACCTGCATTGCAATCAAGTATTCAAAAAATCTGTATCAAAAATATTGATAAGCCAAGAAGCATTGCTGCAGAAAATTTTACAACAGATGCTTCGGTGCTGCTGGAAGATGAAAGTATTAATGTGATTGTAGAGTTGATCGATGATGCAGATGCCGCTTTTGAAATTGTAAAGACGGCATTGGAAAAAGGCAAAGCTGTGGTGAGTGCCAACAAGAAAATGATTGCGGAACATTTTGAAGAATTGTTTGCGCTGCAGCAAAAATATAATGTACCTTTTTTGTATGAGGCATCCTGTTGCGCCAGCATGCCCATCATCCGTAACCTGGAAGAATATTATGATAATGATTTGCTTAAATCTTTCCGGGGTATCATCAATGGCAGCACCAATTTTATCTTAACTAAAATATTTAATGAACAGTTGGATTTTGATAAAGCATTGTTGCTGGCGCAGCAGTCAGGCTTTGCTGAAAGCAATCCTACACTGGATATTGGCGGATTTGATGCAGCTAATAAACTCTGTATTTTACTGGCACATTCATTTGGTGTGATTGCTAAGAGCAATGATTTTATTTTCACTGGTATAGAAAATATTTCTTTGCAGGATGCCACTGTAGCCAAAGCAAAAAAGTATCAAATTAAATTAGTGGCCAATGCACGGAAATTAAAAAATGGTAAACTGGCTGCATTTGTGCTGCCGCAATTTGTAGAGGAAAGCGATGATTTATTTCATGTGCAAAATGAATTTAACGGAGTAATTACAGAAAGCAGTTTTGCGGATAAACATTTTTTTAAAGGAAAAGGAGCAGGTGCTTTTCCAACAGCTTCTGCAGTATTAAGCGATATTTCAGCATTGCGGTACAATTATAAATACGAGTATAAAAAAATATTTCATCAAACAGATACGGTACTGTCCAATGATTTTTATTTAAAAGTTTTTATTAGTGTTGATGATATTGATAAAATTAAAAGAGAAGATTTTGAGTGGATAGAAGAATGGCACAATGAATTTAAGCATAGCTGGCTGATAGGTACCATTCATGCAGAAAAATTAGCAGCAGATGATTGGTGGAAGCAAGAGGGTAT
Organism: Chitinophagaceae bacterium; assembly: GCA_031368105.1. GTDB lineage: Bacteria > Bacteroidota > Bacteroidia > Chitinophagales > Chitinophagaceae > Ferruginibacter. The sequence goes on along the minus strand of JANLQY010000183.1, from coordinate 14,936 downwards.
TTCGTTGATAGCTTGCCCTGATGCAATTGTGGAAGATGTGGACTATAAAAAAATCAGTAAAAGAAGTTTGGAATTGGCAGGTGTGGTATAAATTGAGAAGAGGTGATTGAAAAAAATCACCTCTTCGTAGTTTAATTTCTTATACCCCTTTAGGGGATAGGGGATTAATACCCCGCCTTCGCTCCACCAATATTTTCAATCGGATGCCAGGTGGTTTTTATTTCCTGGAAGTCCATAATAAAATAAGGTGATTGAGCTTTATCACTCAGCCAGTCAATTTTATCATACGATGCAATGCGCTTTACATTCAATGCAGATTTTTCTTTTATCAGTTGTAATCCTGCCGCATCTTTTTCACAATACACGGTTGCATTTACATCCATGTGGTCTGCAAAGAAGGGAAGGAGCTCACTTACTTTTCCGGTAATGATATTTACCACGCCGCCCGGTAAGTCAGAACTGTTCAGCACTTCAGCAAATGTTACTGCACACAATGGTTTAGTGTTGGATGCTAAAATGATGCAGGAATTTCCACCGGCAATGATTGGAGCAATCAAGGAAACCAAACCAATCAACGAATTATTTTGCGGTGCTATGGCAGCTACCACACCAGTTGCTTCAGGATTGGAAAAATTAAAATGAGAAGAAGCAACAGGATTTATAGAACTGAATACCTGTTGAAATTTATCGCACCAACCGCTGTAATAAATCAATCTGTCTATTGCAAGATTTACTTCGGCTTCTGCCTGTGCTGCTGTTGAATCCTGCTTCATTAACTCATCAATGAATTGAACCTTGCGTCCTTCCAGCATTTCAGCAATACGGTACAAAATCTGTCCACGGTTAAATGCTGCCCTTGCACTCCATCCGCCAAAAGCACCTCTTGCTGATACAACTGCATCACGAAAATCTTTTCTTGAACCAAGGCAAACATTCGCCAGCTTGTCGCCTTTACTGTTAGTTGCAACATAATACCTGCCGGATTCCGTTCTTGGAAACTGGCCGCCGATATAAATCTTATAAGTCTTTAAAACTTCGAGTCTTTTTTCAGCAACATCTGAATGTTTGCCATTCCCATTTTCACTAAAAGTGATTCCTGATTTTTTTATAATTGTCTTAGCCATAATAATGTTTTTTATTTACACCCCTTTAGGGGATGGGGGTTAAACTAAATTAATATACGCCGCCAATCCATGCAACCCACCTTCTCTGCCATAACCACTTTCCTTGTAACCACCAAATGGAGAAGTGGGGTCGAACTTATTATAGGTATTTGCCCAAACCACGCCAGCTCTTAGTTTGGTGGTCATGTTAAAAATTTTAGAACCTTTATCCGTCCACACACCAGCCGATAAACCAAATGGCGAATTGTTTGCTTTTTCAATCACTTCATCTTCTGTACGGAAAGTTTGGATGGTTAATACCGGGCCAAAAATTTCTTCCTGTGCAATGCGGTTGCTTTGCGCCACATTGGTAAAAATAGTTGGCCTGCAAAAGAAACCTTTTTTTGGAATGGCACAACTGCTCTGGTACATTTCTGCACCTTCTTTTTGTCCAAGTGCTAAATATTTATTGATAACATCCAGTTGCTCTTTTGAGTTGATAGCACCAATGTCAGTATTCTTGTCCAATGGGTCGCCAACAATCAAGCTCTCCATCCTGTCTTTCAATTTTTGTATCACAATTTTAGCAACAGACTCCTGCACAAATAATCTTGAACCGGCGCAACATACATGGCCCTGGTTAAAGAAAATGCCATTCACAACTCCTTCTACTGCCTGGTCAAGTGGTGCATCGTCAAAAATTATATTGGCAGCTTTTCCACCCAATTCAAGTGTTGCTTTTTTATTTGTTCCTGCAATGGCTCTTTGTATGATTTTGCCCACATTGGTAGAACCAGTGAACGCAATTTTATTTATATCAGGATGGTTTACAATGGCAGCACCTGTATCCCCAGCGCCTGTAATAATATTTACAACTCCCGGCGGTAAATCAGCTTCCTGAATAATTTCAGCTAGCTTCAAAGCCGTTAGTGGCGTACTTTCTGCAGGTTTTAATACAACCGTATTTCCTGTTGCTAATGCTGGTGCAATTTTCCATGCAGCCATCAGTAAAGGGAAATTCCAGGGAATGATTTGCCCAGCCACACCCAGCGGCTGTGCCTGCCTGTTAGGAAAAGCATATCCCAGTTTATCTGCCCAGCCGGCATAATAAAAGAAATGATTGGCTGCAGTTGGTACATCAAAATCACGGCTCTCACGGATAGGTTTGCCGCCGTCCAGTGTTTCGATGATGGCAAGCTCCCTTGCTTTTTCCTGCACCATCCTTGCGATGCGGTAAATATATTTAGCCCGCTCTTTCGGAGAAGTTTTCTTCCATGTTCTTTCGTAAGCATTTCTTGCAGCCTCCACCGCTTTGTTTACATCAGCAGCATTGGCATCCGCCACTTCTGATAATTTTTCTTCTGTAGCAGGATTGATGGTTGCAAAATATTTTTTGCTCTGCGGCTTTTCAAATTTGCCATTGATGAAAAGATCGTAGCGTTCATTAATTTTAGCAGCACTTTTACTTTCCGGTGCAGGAGCTAAGTTCCTTGAACTGTCGAACTTCAGTTTTATCGTATTATTTTTTGTTGCTTTCGCCATACATTTTATTTTGTTTCACGCCAAGACGCCAAATGGCAAAGACGCAAAGAATTTATTTTATTTTTTACAAGACGCTTTGCTTCTTTATAAACTTTGCGTCTTTGCGTGGGATTAATCAAGTGAAAAATAATCAGCACTTTGATAAACGCCTGTCTTCTGTTTCATCAACTGCATCAAAATATCATTTGCCAAACTGCTGGCACCAAAACGGAACCAGTGATTGTTCATCCATTCTTCTCCCAACACTTCATTCAGCATTACTAAATAGTGCAGTGCCAGTTTTGATTTACCAATTCCGCCGGCAGGTTTCATTGCAATGCGCTTTCCAGTTTTATAATAAAAATCCCGGATGGCTTCCAGCATTACCAGCGTTACCGGCATTGTGGCAGCAGGGGAAATTTTTCCGGTAGATGTTTTGATAAAATCAGCACCTGCATACATGGCGATATCACTGGCTCTTCTTACTTTATCGTAAGTAACCAGTTCACCAGTTTCTAAAATTACTTTCAGTCTTGCATCACCACAGGCTTCTTTAACAGCGGCTATTTCATCAAACACAAAATTGTATTCACCCATGTGAAATTTCCCTCTCGATATCACCATATCAATTTCATCAGCACCTTCACTAACAGCAAATTTGGTGTCACGGATTTTTACATTTCTTGGTGCCTGTCCACTAGGAAAAGCAGTAGATACAGAAGCTACTTTTACGCCGGAATCTCCCAATGCTTTTTTAGCCACCTTCACCATGCTTGGATACACACAAACCGCTGCCACTGTAGGTAAGCCGGGGTAACTGTCCATTAAATGTACTGCTTTGTAGCAAAGCTGTTTTACTTTTCCGTCGGTGTCTTTTCCTTCCAGTGTGGTAAGGTCAATCATGTTCAGTGCAAGCTTCAAACCATTGATTTTGGTTTCGTTTTTTATGCTCCGCTTTGTAAAACGGCTTGCTCTTTCTTCAATGCCCACCTGGTCAACACGGGGAGAAAAAGAAAAATCAGGAATTATTTTTGTTGCAATCATTACAATTTTATTATGATGATTTAAAAGTTATTTGTTGTTCAATTTTGTGGATTGCTCCATACAGATATGCAGTACAAGTGAGTGACACAACAATGCTTAATAGTAGCACTAAAGATTGTTCCCAAAATTAAGAAGTCAATACTTCCAATCCTGCAATAATTAATTTTTCTACCGCTGCATTTCCATCTTTAGAAAATTCCTGCACCACCCTGTTGGCCACAATTGCATTCACACTCATGCACTGGTGTCCCATCAATTTACCCAGCCCAAAAATGGCAGATGTTTCCATTTCAAAGTTAGTAATACTGTGATTATTAAATTGGAAATGCGTTAGCTTATTGATAAGTCCCGGGCTGCGTAAACCAAGCCTCAGCACACGGCCTTGTGGGCCATAAAATCCCGGGCAGGTAACAGTGATTCCTTTATGAAAAGTGGAAGGAAATTTATTCAGCAATGTTTCACTTCCTTTTGAAATGTAAGGAAGGGTAATGGAAGTGTCCAGGCCTGTTTGTGCAACAAATGCATCGGTCAGTTCATTCTCTTCTGCTGTTTTCGTGTAAGCATAATAGTTGAGCAGGTTGTCCAGCCCCAGTCCGTGAGTACTGGCAACAAAACTATCCACCGGAATATCTGCCTGCAAAGAACCCGAAGTTCCAAAACGCACCAGGTTTAGTGGAGTAAATTCTTTTTTTATTTCCCTTGTTTCAAAATCAATATTGGCCAATGCATCCAACTCGTTGAGTGCAATGTCAATATTGTCTGGCCCAATACCAGTGGAGGTTACAGACAAACGCTTGTTGCCGATATAACCGGTGTGAGTGATAAATTCACGGTGCTGCAACTGGTATTCAATCTTGTCAAAATGTGCACTCACTTTTTTCACCCTGTCAGGGTCTCCCACTAAAATAATAGTGGTGGCCAATTCTTCGGGCCGCAAATCGAGGTGGTAAATAGCGCCCCTGTTGGTGATGATTAATTCAGAATCTGCAATCCTGCTCATAAACAATTATTTTATTTTTTTTGAGGCCGGCCAAATGAATTCCTATGAAACTTCATTGGTATTGCCTCAGGCTATACACTCTTGTACATTTTATTTCTATTGTGCTTTGTCTACATTATCCACAAATCTTCAATCAATTTTTTCTAATGTGAAAAGTCTTTTTGAATTTTGAACTCCTGCCTTACCCCTTAGGAGATGGGGGCTATTTCAGCAAATTCAAATCCGGCTGTGCATATTTATATACTTTAAAATAAATAGTGGTCTTGGTTTGAAACACACCATTAATATCTGACAGTTCATTTACAAACCTTACCAAATGTTCATTGTCTTTACACATCACATCCACTTCCAAATCATAATCACCGGAAGTCATCGCCAGGAAACTTACTTCCGGCATTTTAGAAATTGTCTGTGCCACTTTCTCTTTCAAAGTTGCCGGCCTTACATACACTGCAATATGTGCATAGGAACGAAACCCAACTATATCCGGGTCCACACGGCCAATGATGCTGACTGTACCATCTTCAATCAGTTTATTAAACCTCGTTCGGATGGTGCCGATAGAAACTTTTAGCTTCTCAGCTATTACTGTAAATGACATGCGTCCATCTTTTTGTAAGAAAGATAGAATGGCAAAGTCTAAATCGTCGAGTGTGTTGGTTGCTTTTTGCATGGTAAAAGAGTAACAAATATGCAGATAAAAAATAAAATTATCGCTTTTATTTTGCTGGTAACTAAAAAATTTATATTTTTCTACCCTGATTTCTACAAAATTTATAGTTTAACACAGTTATTATGAAGTACAAAGCAATACAAAATTATATCGGCGGGCAGTTTGTTGATGCGTCCACCAGCAGGACAATGGACGTGATTTCGCCATTGGATGGCACTTTGCTGTCAACCGTTCCCATGTCTTCTTCCAAAGATTTGAATGATGCCGTAGTGGCTGCAAAGAAGGCGTTTGTAACCTGGAGCAAAACTCCTATTAAAGAAAGGGTGCAGGTTTTTTTCCGTTACAAAACTTTGCTGGAAAAATATTTAAAAGAACTATCGGAATTGTGCAGTGAAGAAAATGGAAAAACTTACAGTGAGTCGGTTGCTGAAATTGAAAAATGTATAGAGCTTACCGAATTTGCAACCTCCTTACCACAATTAGTAACCGGTGAAGTGCTGGAAGTAAGCCGTGGTGTAGAGTGCCGCACAGAGCATGTTCCGTTGGGTGTAGTGGCTTCCATTGTACCTTTTAATTTCCCAAGCATGGTTCCTAACTGGACATTGCCCAATGCCATTGCATTAGGAAACTGTATGATTATAAAACCATCAGAAAAAGTTCCATTAAGCTGTGGCCGTTTGGCAGAGTTATTAAAAGAAGCAGGTTTGCCCGATGGTGTATTTAGTATTGTGCATGGTGATGTAGATATTGTAGAAGCCATCTGCGATCATCCCGGTATTGAAGCCGTTTCATTTGTAGGAAGTACCAAAGTAGCCAAGATTGTTTATCAAAGAGCTACTTCTAATTATAAGCGTTGCCTTGCATTGGGCGGTGCAAAAAATCACTTAATGGTTTTGCCTGATGCTATTCCAGGGATGACAGCACAAAACGTTGCCGCCAGTATGAGCGGCTGTGCAGGCCAGCGTTGTATGGCTGCCAGCGCTATGATTGGCGTGGGCAATATAGATGCCATCGTTGATAAAATTTGTGAGGAAGCAAGAAAAATTGTGCCAGGGCAAAACCTGGGTGCCGTTATTAATAAAGCATCACAGGAAAGAATAGAAAAGTTTATTGGCGAAGCAGAAAGAGATGGTGCAAAAATTTTGGTTGATGGCCGTAATACAAAAGTTGCCGGTAAAGAAAATGGTACTTATGTTGGCCCAACTGTAATTGATTATGTAAAGCCCGGAATGAGCGTAGCGACAGAAGAAATTTTTGGGCCGGTCATTTCTATCATGCGTACCAATTCAGTTGACGAAGCATTGGCCATTGAAAATGCAAACCCTTATGGTAATGCAGCCAGTGTGTTTACACAAAATGGCGCTATGGCAAGATATATTATTGACCATGCCAGTGCAGGTATGATTGGTGTAAACGTAGGTGTACCTGTTCCCCGTGAGCCATTCAGTTTTGGTGGATGGAATGAAAGTAAATTTGGCGTAGGCGATATTACTGGTAAAAGTTCCATTGAGTTTTGGACAAAGCTGAAGAAAAGTACGACCAAGTGGAATGCGGAGGCTGGGGTGAACTGGATGTCGTAATATTTTTTGAGGTCGCAATTTGCGACCTCAAATGGATAACTTAATAAAATTGGAGGTCACAATTTGTGACCTCCAATTTTGAAAAGAATAATTATGGCTACATCTAAAAGATCATTACTTAAAATTATTCCTGAAGAAAGGATTATCAGGAGTATTTACATTTTTCGTGGACAAAAAGTAATGTTGGACAGGGATTTGGCCGAATTATATGGGATAGAAACTAAGGTTCTTAATCAAGCGGTAAAAAGGAACATTGAACGCTTCCCGAAAGATTTTATGTTTCAATTGAACACTAAAGAGTTTGAAAATTGGAAGTCACAATTAGTGACCTCCAATTCGGAAAAAATGGGAATACGAAGAAGCCCGTATGTATTTACCGAACAAGGAGTAGCAATGCTCAGCGGAGTTATCAACTCTCCCAAAGCCATTGAAATGAATATTGCTATTATGAGGGCTTTTGTGGAAACAAGAAAACTATTGTACAGCAATAAAAAGATTGCCGAGCAGATAAAATTGCTTTTTGACAGGATAGGTGAACATGATGTGCAGTTAGGCGCTATTTACGATGCCATTGAAAACCTGATGGATGAAAAGACTGAAGCAAAAGTTAAAAAGATTGGCTGGGAAGAAAGGGAAAGGATTGGATTTAAGAAATAAGGATTGTCTTAAATTGTCGCCCATTGATATAAAAGTACAAGTGAGTGACACAACAATGTCGCCATAAAAAACAAATGTTCGTAACAAAAAAATAAATTCATTAATCTTCCCGATGTTCCCCTTTAGGGGATAGGGGCAAATAAAAAACGATTATGTCACAAACACAAACATTATCTGAAGCACAAGAGATAATAAACGACAGCCAGGATTATACCCTATTTAGCTGGAGCAAACAAAAAGGCACTAACCCCATTGCGGTGAAATATGCAGAGGGTGTGTATTTGTATGATTATGATGGCAACCGCATCATTGATTTTTCAAGCGGCCTTATCAATATGAATATTGGCCACGGTAACCAACGCATTACCGAGGCCGTGGTAAAACAAATGCAGGAAGTGGCGTATGTAACACCAAGCTGTGTTACAAAAGTCCGTGCAGATTTAGGAAAGAAGCTGGCGGAAATTTGCCCCGGCGATTTGAATAAATCGTTCTTCACATTGTGTGGCGCTACGTCAATTGAAAATGGAATTAAGCTGGCAAGGTTATCAACTGGCAGGCATAAAATTTTAACACGTTACCAATCTTATCATGGGGCAACCATGGGTGTTATATCAGCCGGCGGCGACCCACGCAAATTACCAGTTGATTCTCAACAGGCACCAAACTTTATACATTTTGATTTGCCAAATTTATACCGTTGGGAATATGGCGAAGAAAATTTATTGAAAGAAGCAGTGGCTTCATTGGAAAGAGTAATTGCTTACGAAGGCCCAAATAATATTGCTGCTATTTTACTGGAAGGTGAATCGGGCACTTCTGGTTGCTTGCAATATCCAAAAGGGTATTTAAAAGCGGTGAGAGAAATTACAAAGAAGCATGGCATCTTAATGATAATAGATGAAGTGATGAGTGGATTTGGAAGGACAGGGCAGTGGTTTGGTTTCCAGAATCATGATATTGTTCCTGATATGATTGCGATGGCGAAAGGGTTGACTTGTGGTTATTTGCCTTTCGGTTGTTTGCAGGTGAGTGAAAAAATTGCAGCTAAGTTTGATGATGCGGTATTGCCATTGGGATTGACTTATTCTGCTCATGCGGTTTGTTGTGCAGCTGCATTAGAAACATTGAAAATATATGAAGAAGATGGTTTGCTTAACAACGCCATTGCAATGGGCAAATACATGGAGCAGCAGGTAGAAAAATTAAAAGAGAAACATCCTTCTATTGGGGATTTCAGGAATACTGGTTTGTTGGGTTGTATTGAAATAGTGAAGAACAGAACAACAAAAGAACCAATGGCGCCATTCAATGCAAAGCCTGATGAAATGGTAGTGATGAATAAAGTGGCTGCTAAAATTAAAGAACTGGGTATGTACACTTTTGTAAGATGGAATTATATTTTCTGTGCGCCGCCGCTGATTGTGACGAAAGAACAGATTGATGAAGGGCTGGCGATTATCAGCGAAGCGATAAAGATTGCGGATGAAGCAGCCTCCCCAAACCCCTCCTGAGGAGGGGCTTAAGAAAGATACTGAAAATTAAGGGTGTTTGCAGAGTAGCAGGATGTGGGTGTTATTGTTGATTATAGATTTGCTGATGATGTGGAAGATAAAATGTTTGGATAAGTGATTAAGTGCCGTCCTTCTCCTGAAGGAGAAGGATAAGAGGATGAGGTTTGTGAACTGTTAAATACCAAATTCAAAACTAACTTTTAAAAACTGCTGCTTAAATATGGAATCATCCTCATCTTTAATTAATGAAGACCTTGCCGCAGTTCCTTTTGAAAAAAGGAGTTGGGGCACATGGAATTACGCTGCGTTATGGATAAGCATGAGCCTGTGCATTCCAACATACATGTTAGCAAGTTCATTAATTGGTGGCGGCATGAATTGGTGGCAGGCAATACTCACTATATTTTTAGGCAACTGCATTGTTTTAATCCCAATGATATTAAATGGGCATGCAGGAGCAAAATATGGTATTCCATTTCCTGTTTATGTAAGGGCAAGTTTTGGAACGAAGGGTGCTAACATTCCTGCCATGCTGAGAGCGATTGTTGCATGCGGATGGTTTGGCATTCAAACATGGATTGGCGGCGCTTCGTTGTATAATATCTTCCGGGCATGGAATCCTTCGCTGGCTGAAATAGATAACAGTTCATTGTTTCCCCAGGCATTTCCCATGATTTGTTTTTTTGTTTTCTGGGCATTGAACATGTTTATTATTTATCTCGGTGTTGACAGTATCAGAAAATTATTAGTATTTAAAGCATTCTTTTTGCCTGTTGCTGCATTAGCTTTATTGATATGGGCTATTGTTGCTGCAAAAGGGTTAGGCCCAATATTAAGCCAGCCTTCAAAGTTTGCAACATCTGCAGATTTTTGGCATTACTTTTTTCCTGCATTAACAGGCATGATTGGATTTTGGGCTACATTATCTTTAAACATTCCTGACTTTACAAGATATTCCAAATCACAAAAGGCGCAAGTAAACGGACAGATAATTGGTTTGCCTGCATCAATGACTTTTTTTGCTTTTGTTGGCGTAATTGTAACATCTGCAACCGCTATCATTTACGGGCATACAGAATGGGATATTGTAAAACTTGCCGGCAGATTTGATAGCAAGTTAATGGTAACCTTTGCCATGATTGGCATTATCATCTCCACATTAGCAACCAACATCGCAGCAAACATTGTTAGCCCTGCCAATGACTTTTCTAATCTTGCCCCACAAAAAATTAATTTCAAAATTGGGGGTTATATCACTGGAGTAATTGGTGTATTGATTTTCCCCTGGAAATTAATTGCCGACCCCAATGGTTATATTTTTACCTGGCTGATTGCTTACTCCAGTTTGCTTGGCCCAGTTGGTGGCATTATGATTGTTGATTATTTTTTTATCAGGAGAAAAGAATTGAATGCTGCTGATTTGTATAAAGAGAAAGGAGAATATACTTACAGCAATGGGTTTAATTCAAAAGCAATTGTTGCATTACTTGTTGGAATTCTTCCCAACATCCCAGGTTTCTTATTGCAGATAAAAGTTATCAGTGCGGCAGCATTTCCTGAATGGATTTCTCATTTGTATAATTATGCATGGTTTGTAGGGTTTGGGGTAAGTGGAGTTATTTATTATCTATTAATGAAGAAGAAGTAAACGATGAAAGCACAAGTAATTCAAGACAGAATATATGAGGTAAGAGGTGAGAAAATCATGCTCGACTTTGACCTTGCTCAATTGTATGGAGTAGAAACAAGAGTTTTTAATCAGGCGGTAAAAAGAAATGCAGCAAGCTTCCCTAAAGACTTTATGTTTAAACTTACTGCAAAAGAATGGAAAGAGATTCTTTCATCGCAGGCTGTAATGATAGAAACTAAAGGTAGGTCATCACAAAATGTGATGACCTCAATGAAATACCGGAGTGCAAAATACCTGCCTTATGCCTTTACCGAACATGGAGTAACCATGCTAGCCAGCATTTTAAAAAGCCCCAAAGCAAGAAAGATGAATATTGCTATTGTAAGGGCTTTTATTGCCTTGAAAAAATTTGCCAATAAAAATGTTGCCATATTAAATCTTGTTAAGGAATTGAAAGAAAGAATCGATGAACACGATGTTCAGTTAGGCAGCATTTACGATGCTATTGAAAATATGCTTGATGAAAAAGAAGAAGTAAAAACAAAAAAAATTAATTGGGAAGAAAGGGAGCGGATTGGGTTTAAAAAATAAAACCATCATCACAAATTGTGATGATAGAGAAATATGTCATCACAAATTGTGATGAGTTAAAAAGATGATGTCACAAATTGTGATATCATCTAAAGAATAAATAACTTGGGTTTTAAAATTGAAATAAAGCGTAATGAGTATTCTAATAAAAAACGGCCGCATCATCACAGCAGATGCAGATTACACAGCTGATATTTTTATCGAAGGAGAAACGATTTCTACCATCGGAAAAAACTTAAATGTAAAAGCAGATACTGTAATTGATGCTGCAGGCAAATTGGTAATGCCCGGCGGCATCGACCCCCATGTGCATCTGGATATGCCTTTCATGGGCACCTTCAGCAGTGATACTTATGAAACAGGAACAAGGGCAGCTTTGTATGGCGGCACTACGATGGTGATAGATTTCATCTTACAAAAGCAAGGCAACTCGTTACAGTCTGCATTAGATGAATGGAAAGGAAGAAGTGATAACAACGCAGTTGGAGATTACAGCTTTCACATGGCGGTGACAGATTTTAATGATGAAACAAAAAAAGAAATAAAAACTTTTATTGAAGAACACGGTATTACTTCTTTCAAAACTTTCATGGCGTACAAAGGTGCATTGATGATTGATGACAGGCAGATGATTGGCCTGATGGAAGAAGTGAAAAAACAAGGCGGCTTAATTAATGTCCATGCTACCAATGGCGACATGATTGATTACCTTGTTCAGAAACATAGAGGCGAAGGAAAATTATCTCCTTTGTATCATTATCTTTCACAACCGGAAGTAACCGAAGCAGAAGCCGCAGAGCGTTTTGTTGACATGGCTAACTATACCGGTTGCCCCGGCTATATTGTTCACTTAACATGCGAAGGCGCATTGAATGCAGTACGCAATGCGACAAGAAGAAACCAAAATATTTTTGTTGAAACCTGTATTCAATATTTAATCATTGACGCTTCTTTATATGAGCAGGAAGATGGCGCTAAATGGGTGATGAGCCCGCCATTGAGAGAGAAGAAAGACCAGGCAACATTGTGGGCTGGTATCAACCAAGGCATGGTGCAGGTAGTTGCAACAGACCATTGCCCTTTTATGTGGGAACAGAAATTAATGGGTAAAGATGACTTTAGCAAAATACCAAATGGGCATCCTGCAATTGAAAACAGGATGGAATTGTTATTCAGCGAAGGTGTAAGCAAAGGTAAAATCACTTTGAATAAATATGTTGAAGTGGCATCCACCAATGCAGCAAAAATTTTCGGTATGTTCCCACGTAAAGGAACCATTGCTGTTGGCAGTGATGCAGATATTATTTTGATTGACCCGAATGAAAAACATACAGTGTCTGCCAAAACGCATCACATGAATGTAGATTACAGTGGTTATGAAGGTTGGGAACTAACAGGAAAAATAAAAACAGTTTTATTAAGAGGAGAAGTGGCGATTGATAATGACGAATGTAAAGTGAAGAAAGGATATGGAAAGTTCGTCAAGCGAAATAAAGTGAAGCAAATAATTTAGTTCATACAATAATCGTCACGAATTACATGAATGCACATTAATAAAACTCATTCGTGTAGATTAGTGTAATTCGTGGCAAATAAATCTGTGTTAATCCGTGTAATCTGTGGCAAACAAAATATTATGGCAAGAATAATCAAATCAGGCCTCATTCAAGTCTCCCTTCCAATGACAGAAGGCGAAGGAACCATTCCTGAAATAATGGAAGCAATGCTGCAGAAGCATATTCCTTTTATTGAAGAAGCTGGCAAACAAGGTGTGCAGATACTTTGCTTCCAGGAAATTTTTAATACACCTTATTTCTGTCCCGGGCAAGATGCAAAATGGTATGCAAGTGCAGAAACTGTTCCCGGCCCTACAACAGAACGAATGGCTGAGTATGCAAAAAAATACAACATGGTTATCGTTGTTCCGATTTATGAAAAGGAACAATCAGGTGTGTTGTACAACACTGCTGCAGTGATTGATGCAGATGGAACTTATCTCGGCAAGTACAGAAAAAATCATATCCCACATACAGGCGGCTTTTGGGAAAAGTTCTTCTTTAAGCCCGGCAACCTTGGCTATCCTGTTTTTCAAACAAAGTATGCAAAGGTTGGTGTATATATTTGTTACGACCGCCACTTTCCTGATGGCGCAAGATGTTTGGGTTTGAATGGTGCTGAAATAGTTTACAATCCTTCTGCAACAACAGTCGGCCAGTCACAATACTTATGGAAACTGGAGCAACCAGCACATGCAGTTGCCAATGGATATTTCATGGGCTGCATCAATCGTGTGGGTACAGAAGCGCCATGGAATCATGGAAATTTTTATGGTACTAGTTATTTTGTTGACCCAAGAGGACAAATATTTGCAACGGCATCAGAAGACAAAGATGAATTGCTTGTGGCAGAATTTGATTTGGACATGATTGATGAGGTGAGAAGCAAATGGCAGTTTTTTAGAGACAGAAGGCCGGAGACTTATGGTAAAATAACTGAGCTATAACCCCCATCCCCTAAAGGGGAGTTATTCAATGGGTATAATTTTAGTTAGAGTTATTTTATAACTGTCTATTAAGAAATAAATTTTAATTTTTAATACTCTAATCCCCCTTTAAGGGATAGGGGCAAAATAATATTTATGTCAATTGCAGCAAACAGGCTAACAGCAGAACAATACGAACAAAACTTCAGTGATATCCATCCGCCGTTTGAAACGCAGGATGCAGCATTGGTAGAAGCCAACCGTTGTTTGTTTTGTTATGATGCACCTTGTATGAAGAGTTGCCCTACAAGTATTGATGTGCCAAAGTTCATCAAACAAATAACAACGGATAATATCAAAGGCTCTGCACATACTATTTTCAGCAGCAATATTATGGGTGCAGGTTGCAGCAAGGTTTGCCCGGTTGAAAAATTATGTGAAGGTGCTTGTGTATTTAATTTGATGCATGAAGAACCAATTCCTATTGCAAAACTTCAGCGCTACAGCACAGAAAAAGCAATGGCGAATAACTGGCAATTATTTAAACGTAAAGAATCAACAGGAAAAAAAGTAGCCGTTGTTGGTGCAGGTCCTGCAGGTTTAAGTTGTGCTCATGTACTCAGCCGTGAAGGTGTTGATGTAACTGTTTATGAAAAAGAAAGTAAAGGTGGCGGTTTAATGACTTACGGAATCGCTGCATATAAAGTAACGCCACAGTTTTGTGAAGACGAAGTAAATTATATCACAGGTATTGGTGGTATTGAAATAAAATACAACCAGGAATTGGGTAAAAGCATTTCTTTAGAAGAATTACAAAAAAACTATGATGCTGTATATCTCGGCATCGGCGTGGGTTTGGCAAGGCAGTTAGAAATTCCTGGCGAAGATTTGCAAGGCGTGGAAGATGCAATTACTTTCATTTATAATTTAAGAGAGAAAGGTTATCCTGCAATTCCTGTTGGTGATAAAGTAGCAGTGATTGGCATGGGAATGACGGCGATTGATGCAGCTACACAGGCAAAACGCCTCGGTGCAAAACAGGTAACAATGGTGTACCGCAGAACAGAAAATGAAAAGCCTTGTACACAGGTTGAATTGGACATTGCAAAATTGGATGGTTGCGAAATCATCTGGCTTGCTGCAC
>JANLQY010000168.1:0-2912 GCA_031368105.1 Chitinophagaceae bacterium | reverse complement strand
CGATAAATTACATACAACCATCACCAAACTGTACAAGGCATCACTGGATACAAAGAGTGAACCTGTTTTAAAAACGACAAAGCTGGAGGGCTTTGATGCCATCATCATCAAAGGAGAAAATACCAGGAACCTCCGCCCCACCCTGTATGATTTTTTAGCCCACCGGGCACTGGATTATTTTATCACGGATGAAAATGATTTGACCAAACCGGCTTATCAATTTATCATTAGTGATCCCAAAGCATTTGCACCGGCAGCTGAATTTGCACAACATCTTTTCAAAACCAAAGACAGTGCATCCTTACATTATCATGCCCTCAATTTACTGAAGGATATTTTAAGTTTTCATATTGCAGATGCAAAAAAGGATGCTTTACTGGATGCTGATTTAAAGCGCTTAGATTTTGTACAGCAGTATGCTATAAATGAGGACAAAGAAAAATTGTACGAAGCCGCACTAAAAAATATAGAAGACAATTTTTCAACCAATGAAGCGGCTGCACAAGCCATCTATTTGAGAGCGAAAATTTATTATGACAAAGGGCAGGACTTTCAGCCTTTCACCAAAACAGATAACCAATACGAAATAAAAAGAGCAAAAGAACTCTGTGAGCTGGCAGTAAAAAAATATCCAAAAAGTGAAAGCAGCATCAATGCACAAAACTTGCTCAACAGTATTTTACAACCATCATTGAGTTTGGAAACAGAAAAAGTGAATGTGCCGCAGCAGCCCTTCCGCACATTGGTAAAATATAAAAATGCCAAAAATATTTTCTTCCGCATCATTAAAACATCCAAAGAAGAAATTAAAAAAATGGACCGCCGTGATTATGAAAAATTATGGCAGGAAATTGTTGCATTAAAGCCAATCAAAAGCTGGACAGTAGCCCTTCCTGACCTTCTCGATTACCAGGAGCATTCAACAGAAATAAAAGTGGATGCATTAAATAATGGCGTGTATTTTATCCTAACAAGTATGGATGAAAATTTTTCATTGCAAAAAAATATCATTGCCAGGCAACTTACTTATGTAAGCAACATCAGCTACATCCACAACAACGAAAATGAATATTTTGTACTGCACCGGGAAAATGGCCAACCACTTGCCAACAGCAAAGTGCAGGTATGGGAATCAAAATATAATTATAACAGCAACCAGTACGAAGACACTAAAAGGGAACAATACACAGCAGATAAAAATGGCTACTTTAAAATAACAAAAACGAAAGAGTACAGGAATTTTACGATGCAGTTTTCAGCTATTGATGATGAATTATTTTTGGATGACAACAACTACAACAATACTTATTATCCGGATCAGCAAACTGATATTAAGCCCCGTACTTTCTTATTCACCGACCGCTCTATTTACCGCCCAGGGCAAACAGTTTATTTTAAAGGCATTGTTTTACAACAGGGCAAAAGAGCCGTTGAAAGTAAAGTGCTGGCTGCTTTTAACAGCAGCATACAATTGAAAGATGCCAACGGGCAAAGAGTTAGTGAATTAAAAATGATAACGAATGAATATGGTTCTTATCATGGCAGTTTTAAATTGCCGGAAGGCGCTTTGAATGGTCAGTTTAGTTTGTATGATTCTGCTGCTAACGGTTACCAAAGTTTTAGTGTGGAAGAATACAAGCGGCCAAAATTTTTTACCGAAATAAAAAAACCGGAAGGCAGTTACCGGGTGAATGACAGTATTAAAGTAACCGGCACTGCTAAAGCTTATGCAGGTAACAATGTTGATGGCGCTGCCGTAAAATACAGGGTGATTCGTAAAGTGCGTTACCCAATTTGGTTTGGCTGGAGCGGAGGTTTCATTCGCAAGGGAGGTGGTGGCCGTATGCCTTATGGCAGAAATGAAGAAGTGGAAATAACCAATGGTACAGCCACTACTGATAGCAAAGGTGAATTCAAAATTACTTTCAAAGCATTGCCTGATGAAAGCATCAATAAAAAAGATCAGCCAACTTTTTATTATGAAGTAAGCGCCGACGTTACCGACATTAACGGAGAAACAAGAAGTGGTGAAACTTCTGTGGCAGTAGCTTATCAATCATTGCAACTGGAAATAAAAGTTGCGGATAAATTACCTGCTGACAGTCTTAAAAATATTTTGGTAAGAAGTACCAATCTGAATGATATTGAAGAGAAGACAACTGTTACTGTAAGCATACAACAATTAAAAAGCCCCGGCAAAATTTTCAGGGAAAGATACTGGGAACAGCCCGACCAGTTTGTGATGAGCAAAGATGAGTACTATGGTTATTTCCCTTACGATGTGTATAAGAACGAGAACGAAGTGAAGAATTATTTGTCAGGAGATAAAGTGTTTGATAAAAATGACAGCACCAATAGTTCAAAATCGTTTCCCGTTTCTGGTTTCCCGTTTGGGACTGGATGGTATAAGATCAGTGCGATTACAAAAGATAAATATGGTGAGGATGTGAGGGCGGAGAAATATGTTTTGTTGACGACAGACGACGGACGATTGACCACAGAAAGCATGGAACCTGTTACCGTAAATGTTATCAAAGCAAAAGCAGCGCCGGGAGAAAAAATTAATTACCAAATTCAAACAGGGTTTGATAATGTCTGGATGATTCATTCGCTTTCCAAAATGGATAAATCAGTTGCCACTACTTATCAAACCATACAATCATCAAAGCCATACAAAAATGAAATTGTGGTAAATGAGAATGACCGTGGCGGCATGGCAATGAGTTATGCTTTTGTAAAACACAACCGTGTATATAGCGGCGATGAAAATTTTGAAATTCCATGGAGCAATAAAGAACTGAATATTTCTTACCAAACATTCCGTGATAAACTATTGCCCGGTGCCAATGAAAAATGGACAGTAAAAATTAGCGGCAACAAAGGAGAAAAAGTAAGTGCTGAAATGCTGGCTG
>JANLQY010000153.1:0-3902 GCA_031368105.1 Chitinophagaceae bacterium | reverse complement strand
GCATAATCTATGAATTTTGCATAAGCTGATAAGGTCGACCACCTTTTTTTAAAGCTATAATTTTCTTAACTAAATGACATTGCCCCCCCATTGGCGCAAGGGTGTCGGGTGGGCTTTCAGCGTTGGCAATCCTTGTGTCAGGCAAAAACCAACTTCAATAAAAACTTATACCGGTTGCATCATTGTCGGGTAAAGATAAAAGATGAAACGCTGTCCTTAGTTTATCAACTCAGCACTTGTTCATTTATTCCAAAGTTTAGCAAACAAGTAATCAAAGCTGTAAGTGTTCTGCCTCGTAAATGAGTAAGTAAGCTCACAACTATTTATTTTTTAATGCCTCAATGGGTAAATACAGCAACTGCATTAACAAATAAGCTAACTGCTCGTATAAATAAAGCAACTGCAACCACAAATAAGCCAACTGCTCGTATAAATAAAGCAACTGCAACCACAAATAAGCCAACTGCCCGTATAAATAAAGCAACTGCAACCATAAATAAGCCAACTGCTCGTATAAATAAAGCAACTGCTCGTATAAATGTAGCAACTGCAACCATAAATAAGCCAACTGCCCGTATAAATGAAGCAACTGCATTAACAAATAAGCTAACTGCCCCCACATTGGCAAGGTTGTCGGACGGGGTTTCTGCATTGGCAGTCCTTGTGCAGGGCATAAGCCAACAAATAAAGAGCAACTCACAAGGTCGGGGCGCTCAAAAGCGACCTGACCGATAAAGTACAAATTACTTTAAATACAAGATAATTTTCAATGAGCCCCTGTACTTTTTATTATTCTATTTTTCGTACTTTCATACAAACATCTTTTTATGGCTTTTGATATAAAAGAAATAAAGAAACTTCCCCGGAAAGAAAAATTTAAAATCATCGGGCAAATATGGGATTCTATTCAAGATCCGGCACCGGGCAGTTATACAAAAAAAGAAGAGGAGCAATTAATTTTTGAAAGACTGGAAGCAGTTAAAAAAGAAACCCTTAAATCTGGCTCCTGGGGAAATGCAAAAAAAAGATTGGTGAAAAAAGCGGAAGAAAGACTGAATCCCCGGACTTAAAATGTATCATCTTGAAATTAACCATACGGCCGAAGCTGAAATAGAAAAAATTGGCCAATGGTATGATAAACGGGTGCCGGGATTGAGTTTTAGATTTTATAACGACATGGACAGTGCCATTAAAAAAATAACAATCCATCCTTCCACATTCGGATATTATAATGCTAAAAGAAAAATAGAAAATGTACCCTCAGCATTTTTCCTTACATAATTTATTATCATGTTGATGCAGGCACTATTTATCTTTTAGCTGTTATTCATTCTAAAAGATCATCCGGCTTTGCAGGGAGGCGCCTTCGCTGATACATTTCCTCTTTCGGTTTCATTTCCGTATTTTGCCAAATACAAATGAAGCTCCTATCTCCAGCCATATCAAAATTAGCCAGGATGCGTTTGTGGCGCATTCAAAATTGGAGCAATCACCCCGAGGCTTCACAGCGGGAAGTGTTGCAGCATTTAGTAACCTCTGCACAATACACCGAGTTTGGAAAGAAGTACGGGTTCTCAAAATTATTTACCGTAAAGACATTTAAAAAAGCCATCCCCATTCATGAATACAACGACCTGAAACCCTACATAGAAAGGATGATGGGCGGGGAAGAAAATGTTTTATGGAACGAATCCATCAACTGGTTTGCCAAATCATCCGGCACCACCAGCGATAAAAGCAAGTTCATTCCCATCAGCGAAGAAAGCCTGCAGGACAACCACTTCCAGGCAAGCAAAGATGTGATCTCCAACTATTACAAAAATTTTCCTTCCAGCGATTTGCTCACAGGAAAAAGTTTAGTCATTGGCGGCTCTCACCAAATCAGTAAATTAAATGACGATATTCAGTGCGGTGATTTAAGCGCCATACTTATGCATAACTCACCCTTTTGGGGACAATGGCTGCGTACACCGGAACTGAGCATTGCCCTGCTGGATGAATGGGAAAACAAAATAGAAAAGCTGGCGCAAATTACGGCGGCAGAAAATGTAACATCCCTTGCAGGCGTACCTACCTGGACGCTGATTTTACTGAAACGAATTTTAGAAATAACGCAAAAGCAAACCATCAAAGAAGTGTGGCCCAATCTTGAACTGTACATTAATGGTGGTGTTTCCTTTGTTCCTTACCGGGAGCAATTTGAAAAAATTATGGGGGCACCTATTAATTACTTAGAAATATACAATGCCAGTGAAGGTTTCATTGCCGGGCAGGAATGTCCCGGTGAAGATGGAATGTTATTGTTTACAGAGCATGGAATTTTTTTCGAGTTTATGCCGGTGGAAGAATATGGAAAACCATCGCCGCAAACAATTGGGTTAAAAGAAGTGGAACTGGGTCAAAACTATGCACCCGTTATCAGCACTACCGGCGGGCTGTGGCGTTATTTAATTGGCGACACGATACAATTCACTTCTTTAAATCCATACAAAATAAAAGTAAGCGGCAGGCTGAAATATTATATGAATGCTTTTGGAGAAGAAGTGATTGTGGACAATGCAGATACAGCCATTGCGGTAGCAGCAGCAAAAACAAATGCTATCGTAAATGATTACACCGCAGCACCAGTTTATTTTTGTGACAGCAACAATGGCACACACCAATGGCTGGTGGAGTTTGAAAAAGAGCCGGATAATATCACGGCCTTTATTTATGAAATGGACAATGCTTTAAAAGATGTCAACAGCGATTATGAAGCCAAGCGGCACAAGGATATTGCGTTGCGGCTGCCCATTGTGCAGGTGTTGCCGAAAGGAACTTTTAATCAATGGCTGAAAAGCAAAGACAAACTTGGTGGCCAGCACAAAGTGCCCAGGCTGAGCAACGAACGGACGATTGTAGAAGAAATACTTTCCATGCAGCGTGTAGGATAAATTTTATTTTTAATTTTTTACTAAACCGATAATAGCATCACAATGAAATTACTTGAAGGAAAAACAGCCATCATAACCGGAGCAGCCCGTGGTATTGGCGAGGGTGTGGCCATCAAATTTGCAGAACAGGGTTGCAATGTTGCATTTACTTATGTGAGTGACAACAGTGCCGAAAGAGCAAAACTGCTGGAAGAAAAATTAATTGCTTTGGGAGTAAAAGCTAAATCGTATCAAAGCAATGCCGGCGACTTTGCCGCCTGCGAAGTATTGGTAAATGATGTGCTGAAAGAATTTGGGCAAATAGATATTTGTGTAAACAATGCTGGCATTTCAAAAGATAATTTATTATTGAGAATGACACCCGAGCAATGGGATGAAGTGATGCAGGTAAATTTGAAAAGTGTGTTCAACATGACCAAGCAGGTGATACGCCCCATGATGAAAGCAAAGAGCGGCAGCATCATCAACATGAGCAGTGTGATTGGTGAAATGGGCAATGCAGGACAAAGCAGCTATGCTGCCAGCAAAGCAGGTGTAATTGGATTTACAAAAAGTGTGGCAAAAGAATTGGGCAGCCGCAATATCCGCTGCAATGCAATAGCACCAGGCTTTGTAGAAACAGATATGACAAGTTATTTGCAGGATGGCGCTGCTTCTGATAAATATAAAGCTGGTATTCCTTTAGGCCGTTTTGCAAGTACAGAAGATATTGCGAATGTCACTTTGTTTTTAGCAAGTCAATTAAGCAGCTATGTTACCGGGCAAACCATCAGTGTTTGTGGTGGATTAAATATTTAACTGCATTACCAAACTTTATTTTTTAAATAATTTTAGAAGCTGTTTGAGTTAATTATTTTTGATACCAGCTTTAGTTCTTTGTGGCGTCATCGTTGTGTCACTCCCTTGTACGGCATACCTTTTTTCAACTTTAATTATGCAATAGGATAAATATTTTAATTAACTCAAACA
>JANLQY010000151.1:0-10748 GCA_031368105.1 Chitinophagaceae bacterium | reverse complement strand
AGTTGAAAAAAGGTATGCCGTACAAGGGAGTGACACAACGATGACGCCACAAAGAACTAAAGCTGGTATCAAAAATAATTAACTCAAACAGCTTCTAAAAGAATTCATCAATATTTCGTCCCTTAGTCCAGCCATGTCTGTTGCATAAGGCAAATCAATACCATAGGCAAGCTCTCACATACAAATATGGGTACCTGCCAAAGCCTTTGCATTTAAAAAAAATATTTTTTTCAGTCTGTATATACATGTTTTGCCCATCAAAAAAGCCAAATGCTTTTTTATCAATTTTTGAGCTGTCAATAAATTTGTAGCTGTATCCATATGCTATTGAAGAATCAGATTTTTTATCCTTTATATAGTTAATGACTTTTTGAAGAGGCTTTTCTATGTCAGGCATTTTAGCAAAAAAATTTTTTTGAGTTTTGTAAACGCCAACCTTCATTTGCAGGAGGTTTTTAATGGAGATAGAGTCCTGTGCAGAAGTAAGTAAAAAAGTAAAAAAAATTAGAAAAAAGAGGGTTATACTTTTCATGAGATTATATTTAAAAGTACAAAATACTTAAAACGTTCCCATCAATTGCTGTAAATCAGCATCCGTCTTTATCAATACATCTCTCACTTTGCTTCCCTGGTTGGGGCCTACCACACCTGCAGCTTCCAGTTGATCCATCAGCCGGCCGGCGCGGTTGTATCCTAATTTCATTCTGCGTTGCAATAAAGAAGTACTGCCGCTTTGGGTGGAAACAATGATCCGGGCTGCATCTTCAAACAAGAGGTCTTTATCATTTACATCAAAACCACCTTTTTCCATTTCTTTTTCATCCACATATTCCGGCAGCATGAATGCCTGTGCATAGCCACGCTGGCTGCCAATAAATTCATTTATTTTATCCACTTCGGGTGTGTCAACAAAAGCACATTGCAAACGGACGAGTTCGCCATTGTAACTGATAAGCATATCCCCTTTTCCGATCAATTGCTCAGCGCCGCCCACATCTAAAATAGTACGGCTGTCAATCTTACTGCTCACTTTAAAAGCAATACGGGCCGGGAAGTTGGCTTTGATCGTTCCTGTAATAATGTTCACACTTGGCCTTTGTGTAGCAATGATCAGGTGGATACCTACAGCCCTGGCCAACTGAGCCAGCCTTGCAATAGGCATTTCCACTTCTTTGCCTGCGGTCATAATCAGGTCGGCAAATTCATCCACTACTAAAACAATGAATGGTAAAAACTGGTGCCCTTTTTCAGGGTTCAATTTTCTTGCAGCAAACTTTTCATTGTACTCCCTGATGTTGCGGCAACCGGCTTCTTTCAGCAGGTCGTAGCGATTATCCATTTCTATGCAAAGTGCGTTCAGCGTATGCACCACTTTCTTTGTATCAGTGATGATGGCTTCTTCTTCGCCGGGCAGTTTTGCAAGGAAATGTTTTTCAATTGTTTTGTAAATACTCAGCTCTACTTTTTTGGGATCAACCAATACAAATTTTAATTGCGATGGATGTTTTTTATACAACAGGGAAACCAGTATTGCATTTAAACCAACAGATTTACCCTGGCCGGTAGCACCTGCCATCAGCAAATGCGGCATGCTTGCCAGGTCAACAATAAAATTTTCATTGTCAATTCTTTTGCCAATGGCAATGGGCAAAGAAAAATTATTGTTCAGAAATTTTTCAGAAGAGAGCAGGGTTTTCATGCTCACAATTGTCTTCTTAGCATTGGGTACTTCAATGCCGATAGTGCCTTTGCCTGGAATGGGTGCAATGATACGGATGCCCAATGCAGCAAGGCTCAGGGCAATATCATCTTCCAGGTTTTTTATTCTTGAAATACGTACACCGGCTGCAGGAATGATTTCATACAGTGTAACAGTTGGGCCTACGGTAGCAGAAATTTTCTGTATGCTGATATCGTAATTTTTAAGTGTGTTGATGATCTGGTCTTTGTTGGCCTGCAGTTCTGCTGCATCCTGCACAATTTTTTCGCTGCCATGTGCTTCCAGCAAATCGATGGTGGGGTATTTATAATCCCTCAAATCTAAAATAGGATCGTAAGGGCTACTAATTTTATTATGCTTGCTGTCTGGCACAGGAGCCGGTTCATCTTCCGCATTTTTATCAGGCACTGTTTTTATTTCCAGTTCAAGCGGCGCTGTTTCTTTTGTTTTATTAGTTGGTTTATTTATTACCGGCAGCACTTCACTACTTTCAGGCAGGCTTACTTTCTCGTCTTCTTTTTCCACCAATGCAATGTCATGCAAGGCTGTTTCATTTATCTGGAAAGGCACATTCACCATGCCGGCATTTCCATATAGTGTATTTCCTTTCTGCTCATTGCTGATGCTTTCTTCCAGTTGTTCAATGTTATTTTCTGCTGTATCATCTTCCATAACTACAGCAGGTTGCAGATCTTCTGCTGCTATCAATTTTTTTGCCGGCAATTTGAATACCGGATTAAACCGCCAGATAATATAACTTAACACCGCCACTGCCAACACCGCCAATGTGCCCACCTGGCCTATCACCTGGTACATCCACGACCTTATCATATTTCCTGCGGCACCTCCCCAGGGAAAAGCTTTGCCATTAAACACAACTGCAAAAGAAACACTCAAAATTACCAGGCCAATGAATAAATATTTGATATTGCGGACAATCGAAAATATTTTTTTACCAAAAAATAAATTAACCCCCACTACAAAAAAGAAACTGCAGATAAGAAAAGAAGCAACACCAAAACCTTTGTAAATAAAAAAATGAGAAAGAAAAGCTCCCAGCGTACCCAGCAGGTTATTCACTTTTACATTGCTGCCCCAAAATAAACTGCTGCCGGAACTGAACACTTTGTCCTGGTCTTCTTCCCAGGTAAAGAGGTAGGAAGTAAATGCAATGAATAATAAAAATGCAATCAGCAAAAAGACAGCGCCTGTTATTTTATGGGTGCGTTCATCTTTCAGCAACTGCTTTACATCAATTGTTGGTTCGCTGTGTTGTTTTAATGTGCCGCTGCCCTTAGCATCAGCCTTATCCTGTTTCACTTTTTTTGCCATTGAAACAAAGATAATAAAACCATTACTGAATGTGTCCTGCCGAATTAGATTTACTAAAAAGATATGAACTAAATGATGTAGGTTTGACACAATGAAAGCTCTGAAAACCAGTACGCTTCTTTTATTACTTTCATTGGTAAGTCACTTGCTGAAGGCCCAATCGGCAGATACCATTGTTTATACTGACGTAGCTGCATTTAAAGATTCTGTTTATTTACCCAACAGCCTTGTATTTATTGACAGCAGCAACAATGTATCACCACAACAGGCGCTCTCAAAAAAATGGTTGCCGTTAACGGGTTTCAATATTAAATCTCACATACCTGAAACATGGATAACCAAACGGGTATATATAAGGCTCAACATTACGAACACGGCAAGTACTGCCGACAGCATTTATTTTTTCCCGGGGATCTCTTTCAGGAGTATTAAAACATTTAGGATTGTCAACAACGGCCTGCAGCCAATAGTAGACCAAAGCCAGGATGAGGGCTACCAGCCGCTGGAAATAGCACCCAATACAAAGCAATCATATGTGATAGAATTGCATTTTACCAAAACAGTTTTCAATCACCTCGTGCCGCAATTGATAAAAAAAAATTACCTGGCTAAATTTAAAAAAATAAGCTACCACAAAAATGCTCCACTCCAGGCAGTTAGTTTTTTATTCAGCGGTGTTCTGTTGATGATGATAATTTTTTCACTGGCTAATTTTTCCCTCAGCCGCAAAAAAGAATTCGCACTTTATGGCCTTTATGTAAGCTGCATGTTCCTGCTATTTTTTTTCAGTACTTACTTTGAAAAGAAAGCCGGCGTTACCACCAGTTTGTTTTTAAGCTACCTGGCATTTGCACTGCTGGCAACCGGCACTATTTTCTACATCGCTTTTACAAGAAAATTTTTAAATACCAAAGTCAACTTTCCATTACTGAATAAATTGTTTATTTATGAGGAAAGCCTGATACTACTGGCGCTGCTGCTTTTTACATTCCTAAATTTTTTTACCCAAAATTTTCAATTGCAGCACCTGCTTGAAAATGGCATGAAAATAACTGCCCTTGCCATTGGCATTGTCTATATTGTTGTGGCGATAAAACAAAAAAACAGATTGATTAATTACCTGGCTATTGGCAACGTCATGCTGATCATTTTTGCCATGGCATCATTTTATTTGATCCTGTTTATAAAACCACAGGGTGGTATATTTTTTAGTCCGCTCTTCTATTACGAACTGGGTATTGTATGTGAGTTGATGCTTTTTTTAATGGGGCTTACTTATAAAAACAGGATTGAACTGATTGAAAAAATACAGGAACAGGAAGCATTAAAATTAGCAGCCGAAAAACAATTGTTTGAAGCAAAACTTGCAGTACTGAATGCAAGGCAAAAAGAAAGGAACCGCATCAGTGCCGACATGCATGACGACCTCGGCGCTGGTATCACTGCCATACGCCTGTACAGCGAGCTGGCTAAAAATAAACCAGACAAAGACAGCATGCCCGAAATTGAAAAGATATCTTACTCGGCCAACGAATTGCTGAATAACATGAATGCCATTATCTGGGCCATGAACAACAGCAACGATTCGCTGGAAAATATGATTGCCTACATCCGCAGTTATGCCCAGGAATATTTTGAAAATACCGGTGTTAAATGTACCATCAACATTATGGAAGGGCTGCCAGATATTGCAGTATGGGGCGAAATAAGAAAGAATGTTTTTTTAGTTATAAAGGAAACACTCAACAATGTTTTGAAACATGCACAGGCAACCGAAGTGACCATCACATTAACCAAAGTACCGGATGGGATGGCACTTTACATTCACGACAATGGCATTGGCATTGACTTTGACAAGATACGCCGCTTTGCCAACGGGTTAAAAAATATGAAGAAGCGGATGGAAGAAATGCACATCGGTTTCAGTATTGAAAACAAGAATGGCACATTAGTAACGCTGCACTATACTATAAGACTGTAGCCTTTTTTGCAACACCTAATGCCAGCAATACCCAGCCTGCAATAAAACAAAGCCCCCCCAACGGTGTGATGGCACCCACCCACAAAGCCTGTATATTTTGATGTTTGATAAAACACAACAGGTATAAAGAACCGCTAAATAAAATAATGCCTGTAATAAAAAGATTACCTGCCCACCGCAATTGCTTTGCCGGAAAGGATTGACATAACATTCCTGTAACCAGCAATGCCAGCGCATGATACATCTGGTAGCGAACGGCTGTTTCAAATATCTGCAATACATCTGCAGCTACCACCTGCTTTAACTGGTGTGAAGCAAAAGCACCGAGTAATACAGAAAAGCCAGCCAGCAAAGCAGCAGTGATTAAAAAGTTTTTATGCATGGAAATGGTGATTAATAAGTAAGCACTTTTTCTTCAAAAGTATTGTCGGTAATGGTGGAACTTTCGATAATAATATTGGCCTGATTATAAAATGATTCCCGTTCTTTCATTTTTTTTTGTATAAAAAAAAGCAGCTCTGCTTTGTTTAATTTTTTTATGAGTGGCCTTTGCTGCTGTCCATTTATCAGCCTTCGTAAAATTTCTTCCGGCGAGGCAGAGAGGTAAATGGTAATGCCATGCTCATTCATCCATTGCATATTATCGTGAAAGCAGGGAGTGCCGCCGCCGCAGGCTACAATAGTATTTTTAATATCCACCAGCCCTTTGAGTATCCTTGTTTCTGCTGTACGAAAATAAGTTTCGCCTTTGCTTTCAAATATTTCTGTCACTGCTTTTCGCTCTTCAATTTCTATCATTTCATCCAGGTCAATAAAGCCAAGTTTGTAACTTGCAGCCCAAGCTTTGCCCCAATGAGATTTGCCGCAACCCATAAAGCCGTTCAGAAAAAAAATCATAGTGCCTACTGTTTTATTGGGGTAAAAAATAATGACTGAATAAAGTTACAAAAGAAAAAATTTGTTGTGCAAAAAAATGTACCCTTTTAAACGGGAGAATTATTTAAAAAATATTGCAGGTTGTAAATAAACCAGGACTTAACTTTTCTTTTTAAAGTCGCCTCTTTTCCATGCCTTTATAAACTCTGCCCATGCAAAGGGATTGAAGATATTTTGTGGTGGCAGCTGGCCGTTGTAATAATTTTTTGCAGCCTGCTTGCTGAGATAATTATTTACTGCCTCCTTACCATCTCTTGGCAAAGTGGTCATCAGCATACGGCGGGTATTTTCATCATTGTTTTTCCGGGCTATTTCCAGGTTATCATCCGGTATTTGAGTTCTAATAAAATCTCTTTCAAACTGCTCTCGGGAAGGCCTGGCTTTTATGATGGTGGCAGCAAGATAAATGGTATCTGTAACCATTAATTGTATAATACTGTATTGGTTGCCGGCAATATCTTTTGGCACTATCACCGATTTGGGTTTAAAACCAACACTGGTAAATTCAATCTCATCACCTTTTAAAACTACAATGCTGAAAACACCCTGGCTGCTGGTAACCGTTCCCTGGTTGCGGCCTTTTACCACCACACTTACCGACTGCAATGCCTGCAGGCTGTCTGCCGTCATTACCACACCATATAGCTGCACTACAGAATCTTTAAAATCTGCAAACTGTGCTTTGGAAGTAAAAGGAAGAATGACCGTAAGGAATAAAATATGTCGTAAAAATTTTTTCATGTGCTGCACTTATAAAAGCGCTTAATTGTTTTGAATGTGTTGCCCAAAGATATGCCGTACAAGTGAGTGACACAACGATGTTGAAAAAAGAACCAATGCCGATTCCAAAATAATATCATTTCTGTAAATGATAAACAAAGTAAAGGCTTCAATGATTAATTTTGGGGCATTGAGTTTCTTTTTAACAAATAATTGAACGATGACCACAGAAGATATTTTAAAAGCCCTCAGCAATGTGCAGGAACCCGACCTTGGCAAAGACCTGGTGACATTGAACATGGTAAAAGACATCGCCATCGACGGCAACAAAGTTTCTTTTACGGTAGTGCTGACCACGCCTGCCTGTCCGCTGAAGGACATGATCATGAACGCCTGTATCAATGCGGTAAAATTATTGGTGAATAAAGAAGCGGTGGTAACGGTGAACTTTACCAGCAATACCAGCAGCAACCGCAAGGATGCTAAAACTGTATTGACCGGTGTAAGAAATATTATTACCGTGGTAAGTGGAAAAGGTGGTGTGGGCAAAAGCACCGTAGCTGCTAACCTGGCATTGGCATTGGCGCAAGGCGGTGCCAGCGTGGGTTTGATGGATGCAGATATTTACGGCCCCAGCCAGCACATCATGTTTGGTGTAAGGGGCGACCGGCCAATGATGAAAGAGGTGAATGGCAAAGGCATGATTATTCCGATAGAAAAATTTGGAATAAAAATGATGAGCATCGGTTTGCTCGTTGATGAAAAACAGGCTGTCGTTTGGCGTGGCCCGATGGTGAGCAGCGCCATCAAACAATTTGTAACCGATGTGGATTGGGGCGATCTGGATTACCTCATTATCGACATGCCGCCTGGCACCGGCGACATTCATTTAACCATTGTACAAACCGTACCGGTTACTGGAGTAATTGTGGTAACCACTCCGCAATTGGTTGCGTTGGCCGATGCAAAAAAAGGCATCGCCATGTTTGGACAGGCACAACTGAAAGTGCCGGTGATTGGCCTGGTTGAAAACATGAGTTATTTTACTCCGGCAGAATTGCCCAATAATAAATATTATCTCTTTGGAAAAGACGGCGGTAAAAATTTAGCCGATGAATTTGACATTCCTTTCCTGGGGCAGATACCGATTGTGCAAAGCATCCGTGAAGGTGGCGATGCCGGTGTGCCCATCATGGCAAGCGATGATGAAGTGACTAAAAAAGCATTCATGGATTTTGCTGGCAATGCTGCAAGAGGAATTGCCATGAGAAATGCGAATGTGGCACCTACACAGGTGCAGGAAATACTGGTGTAAAATGCTGGATTTATGATATAAGATTTAATATTTTTTTAAACCAGCTATTGAATAAAAATTAAACATCGTTGTGTCACTCACTTTTACCAAATACCATTATTCAGCAAAGCAGTCTTCAATAGTGAAGTGCTTTTTATTTATTGTTGCCGTGGTAATTTTTAATGCTTGTGCTTCAACCAAAAAAATGAATTCAGAAAATAGCCATCCTGGTAAAATTTCAGAAATATGGGGAGGTGGTCCCTTTGACAAACAAGGCCACCGTGGCTGCCGTGGCTTAATGCCTGAAAACACCATCCCTGCAATGCTTCATGCCCTTTACCTTGGGGTAACCACTTTGGAAATGGATATTGTTTTCACCAAAGACAGTGTGGCTATTTTATCGCATGAGCCATTTTTTAATCATGAGATAACAACCAAACCCGATGGTAGTTTTATTGAGGAGAAAGAGGAAAAGAATTACAACATCTTTAAAATGAGTTTTATTGAAACGCAGCAATATGATGTGGGATTAAAACCACATCCACGTTTTCCGCAGCAACGAAAATTAGCTGTATATAAGCCAAGTCTTGCTGCATTGTTTGATTCAGTAAAAGCATATATAGCAAAAAGCAAAAGGCCATTTCCTTATTTTAATATTGAAACAAAAACACATGCTGTAACAGATAATATTTATCATCCTGCACCGGCAGCATTTGTAAAAATGTTAATGGAATTGATTAAAGAAAAAGGGATGGAGCAATATGTAATCATTCAATCTTTTGATGGAAGGACACTAGCTTATTTACACAATCATTATCCAAAAATAAAAACAGCTTTTTTAGTAGAAGAAAATGAACCCAAAAAATTATGGCAAATCATTGAAGAAATTGGTTTTTTACCAACTATTTATAGCCCTCATTTTTCGTTAGTAAACGAAGACGTTTTGAGTGCTTACCACAGCCATAGTGTTAAAGTAATTCCCTGGACTGTGAATGATACCGCAAAAATTAATGAATTGTGGAAACTGGGTGTGGATGGGATCATCAGTGATTATCCGAATTTGTTTAATCAATAAATTATTTTTTCTTTCCGGGGAATCTGAAAAATTTCTTTTTTTCTTTTGGAAAGCTATTATCCACCAACTCTATCCTTTCGTTGGCAATAATTTCTTTAATCATCTTTGCAGTGCAGTTAAATGCTAATGCTAAACTTTCAAAAGTCAGTCCTTTCATGTAAAGTTGAATGATAGATTTGATATTTTCATCAGTAAAATATGACTCTGAGGTACGGGTTTTATTAGTGAATATTTTTTTATTAAAATGCTGCAGAGCGAATGTGATGTCGACTAGAGCATCTTTATTTATTTTTAATTTTTGCTTTTGCTGGCTTTCAATTATTGTTTGTGTTACACTCACATAAACTTCACCTGTTTCATGTTTCATTAAATCTACAATGAAAATACTTTTTTCATATTCAAGCGTAATCGTATCAAGTATTAAATCCATCTCAAAAATATTTCAAAATAAATAAATGCTGCATGAACTAAAAAACGAGAAACAAGCTACTAGAAACAATAATTTTACCTCAACCAATCGATGGCATTTTTAAAAAGCAATTTTTCTTTTAAATCATTTTCAAAATTCATTTCCTCAATCAACTTCCCCGGATGATGTTCTCCCAATGGAAAAGGATAATCACTGCCCAAACAAATTTTATCTGCTCCCATTACATCTATAATATACTGCATTGCTTTTGCATCATGCACCAAACTGTCTATCCAGAATTTGCCAATATAATCTCTCGGATTAATCGCATTGTCTATTGCCACTAAATCAGGACGAACAGTAAAGCCGTGTTCAATCCTTCCGATCGTAAATGGAAAACTTCCTCCACCATGTGCAAAGGCAACCCTCAATTTTGGGAACTGTTCCAACACGCCGCCAAATATCATGGAGCAAATAGCCCTGGAGGTTTCCGCCGGCATACCCACCAGCCAGGGCAGCCAGTATTGCTCCATCTGCTGCTCCCCCATCATTTCCCAGGGATGTACAAACAAGGCACAGCCTAATTCTTCGGCTCTTTTATAAAAGGGAAAGAATTTTTTATCTGATAAATTTTGCCCGTTGATGTTGCTGCCTATCTCAAGCCCCGGCATTTTTAATTCTGTAACACAGCGTTCCATTTCTGCAATCGCCAAATCTGCATCCTGCAATGGCACTGTACCGATTCCAATAAAACGTTTAGGATTTTTTGCGGCGGTATCAGCAATATGGTCATTAAAAAAACGGGAAGTTTCTAATCCATCTTTTGCTTTAGCCCAATAATTAAACAACACAGGAATGGTAGAAAGTACTTGTACAGTTACTTCTGTTTCATCCATTTCTTTCAAACGAACATCTGCATCAAAACAATTTGCATCCACTTCTCTAAAAAGTTTATCTCCCTTCATCATGCAGGCTTTGCAGTTGCGGTGTTCCAGGTGAATGAATTCGCCATAGCCAAACTTCTGTACCCAGTTGGGCATTTTGTCCGGCATTATGTGGGTGTGTATATCTATTTTCATTATAGTTGAGAGTGGAAAGGTGAAAGTGGAGAGTTAAGGTTTCAAACTTGCTTTGGTTGTCTTTAAGAAGCTGTTTGAGTTAATTAAAATATTTATCCTATTGCATAATTAAAGTTGAAAAAAGGTATGCCGTACAAGGGAGTGACACAACGATGACGCCACAAAGAACTAAAGCTGGTATCAAAAATAATTAACTCAAACA
>JANLQY010000128.1:0-3899 GCA_031368105.1 Chitinophagaceae bacterium | reverse complement strand
AGAAGTTGACTGATATTGGACTTTTACAGCTTTTACAAGATTTTGGATTGAAATCTTAAACGGTTTATCAGGATTTTGGATATGATTGATAATTAAACTTTCTATCAATCAACTTCTGGTACAAATATCATAAGCATAAGTAATTTTACAAAGAGGATATTTGCCCTCTTTTATCGACGGTATAATTACTGGCACTGTCGTAATAATACATTACAAACAGCATCACTGCAAGTAGCTTTACTATTCTTACAATTAAATGATTATTCTCTTTTAAAAGCTCAAACCTTTGCCAGTAAAGAGTTGTATAGAATTATGACACATCGTAAAAATACCTCAGTTTATTTTTACGGATGACTTATCGGCGGCAGGCAGTTTTTTGTACTAAATAAAACCACCTGCAATTTTTACATTTCATCGTCCAGTTTTTGAAATATTATTTGTTGAAAATGCTATTTTGTTACAATAATGTGGGCAAATGAAAATACCGGTAAAATGGTAAAGTAGAAATACGAATAAATTGATGAACATGCCAAATAAAAAAACTCCCACAGTTATTTTACAATAAACTGTGGAAGCCAAATTTTTAGCAACAGCGGATTTGTCTGCCAAAAATAATTTTGATGTGGTTTTTATGAATGCCTGGCATTGATGTACAGCCATTCAAAAATTAGTTTTCGCTGCAATTAAACAACGTGGTTTTGGACGAGTTACTATCAGCTTTCTTTAAGGGTTAGAATAACATTTAATGGTTAGTATTGGTTATCGTGGGGTGCAGTTAAAAGAAACGGTTTTCTGTAGTGTGTG
Organism: Chitinophagaceae bacterium; assembly: GCA_031368105.1. Taxonomy (GTDB): domain Bacteria; phylum Bacteroidota; class Bacteroidia; order Chitinophagales; family Chitinophagaceae; genus Ferruginibacter. The sequence goes on along the minus strand of JANLQY010000128.1, from coordinate 3,095 downwards.
GGATTTGTGGTTTTCCAGAGGAATTATTTTCATTTTTCAGCAATCAATAATTTCTGTTTTCATGTTGTGTCAAAAAAAAGTAAAATGAAGTTGACTGATATTGGACTCTAACCTTTAGTATTTTTCAGTGATATTGGATGTTTTAAGCTGGTTTGGTTTTATCTGGATTTTTGGATAAGATTGATCCTTAATGCTATCAATCAACTTCAAGACAAAGATTATTCACAATTTGTTCACAACCAATGGTGTTTCTGCCCATTTTTTTCTTTCAGTAAATACGTCCTCACAGGGATATGTACCTGCATTTTAGTGAGTAGTTACGGTGTAAGCACATAGTAAAAATACGATGGTACGGTTTTGAGAAGAACATAAAATGAAAATGCTGCATTGGTTAAATGCAGCACCCATCAATGATTCCGGCTATCGTATTATTCCTATTGCATTATTTTGCAAGACTTTGTATAATGTCGTATTTGGTCACAATGTGAAAATTGCCCAATTCATCCTTACTGAGTACTGCCCCATTTTCTTTATTGATAAAACTGCTTAATCTTTCCACTGGCGTATCAAAAGCTACTTCCGGGTAAGGCTTTTCTGCAACACTGCCAACCTCCTGCGAAATGATACCTGGGTTGACTAATATTTTATCAAACAAACCTCCTTCAGAAATAGCCCCGATGTTTTTTCCATTTTCTATCACCGGGATATTTTCAATTTCATACTTCTTCATCATTTCCACTGCCTCTGAAACAGTATTGGTATTATTAAGTACCACTAATTTTTTTGCTCCTCTGCCACTTACCAGGTCTTTAAATGTTTTCACTTCCAGGAAACCTCTTTCAATCATCCACTGATCGTTATAAATTTTGCCAACATAGCGGCTGCCATGGTCATGAAAAATACAAACCACTACATCATCTTTTTTTAACTGGTCTTTTAACTGCAGTACACCCTGCAGGCAGCTGCCTGCGCTGTACCCGATAAACATTCCTTCTTCTTTTGCAATCCGCCTCGCCATTACTGCACCATCCTTGTCCGTTACTTTTGTAAATTCATCAATCAGGCTCATGTCATAATTCTGTGGTACAAAGTCTTCACCAAAACCTTCACTGATGTAAGGGTACACTTCTTTATGATCCAGTTCGCCGGTTTCAAAATATTTTTTTAATAAACTTCCATAACTGTCAACAGCCCATATTTTAATATTGGGATTTTTTTCTTTCAGGTATTTGGCCGTACCAATAATAGTACCGCCGGTACCGGTAGCGACTACTAAGTGGGTTACTTTGCCTTCTGTCTGCTCCCAAATTTCAGGGCCGGTTTGTTCATAATGTGTCTGGCGGTTGGCCAGGTTGTCGTATTGATTTACATACCAACTGTTGGGAACTTCAGTAGCCAGCCTTTTACTTACCGAATAATAAGAACGTGGATCTTCCGGCTCTACATTGGTGGGGCACACAATCACTTCGGCACCTACCGCTTTTAGTATATCTGCTTTCTCTTTTGATTGTTTGTCTGTAGTGGTGAAAATACATTTGTATCCTTTTACACAAGCCGCCAAAGCCAGGCCCATACCGGTGTTTCCGCTGGTGCCTTCAATAATGGTACCGCCGGGCTTTATCTTTCCTTCCTGCTCGGCCACCTCCAGCATCTTCAGTGCCATGCGGTCTTTAATACTGTTGCCTGGATTAAAATATTCCACTTTTGCCAATACAGTGCAGGGCAGGTCTTTTGTAATTTTATTCAGTTTAATAAGAGGTGTATTTCCTATCGTTTCTAAAATGTTATTTAACCACATACAATCGTTGTTTTGCGACAAAGGTAATTTTTTAAGTTAAAAGGCTTGATTATAAAAGATCACTTCCAATTCACCAAGTCTTTTTACTGCAAACGTTCCCATTGTCATTAATTTATGAATGATACTTTTAATCACTGTTGTTTATCTTTGCAGCTCATTAAAACAGGTACGGAATGGCATTGATAAAAAGTATTTCAGGGATACGTGGCACCATTGGTGGAAAAACAGGCGATAATCTTACTCCATTGGATGTGGTAAAATTTACTGCAGCTTTTGGTACATTACTTATAAAAGAAACAGAAGGCAATGAAAAGCCTGCTTCAAATAAAATTGTGGTGGGCAGGGATGGCCGTATCAGCGGAGCAATGGTAAAAAATTTGGTCATCAGCACTTTAAATGCTTTAGGCCTGGATGTGATTGACCTTGATTACAGCACCACACCAACAGTAGAAATGGCGGTAGTATTTGAAAATGCAGCCGGGGGAATTATCCTAACAGCCAGCCATAACCCAAAAGAATGGAACGCTTTAAAATTACTGAACAGTAAAGGGGAATTTATTAATGGTGAGGAAGGAATGAAAGTACTGGACATTGCGGAAAGGGAGGATTTTAGTTTTGTATCGGTTGATAAACTTGGAACGGTTATCAATGATACGGACGCTTTGCAAAAACACATTGATGCAATATTAAATTATGACCTGGTAGATGCAGCCGCTATTAAAAAAGCAAAATTCAAAGTGGTGGTGGATGCAGTCAACAGTACCGGTGCCATTGCGGTGCCGGCCATGTTGAAAGCATTGGGTGTAAAAGATATTGTGGTGCTGAATGAAGAAGTAAACGGCAAATTTGCCCACAACCCGGAGCCATTGCCCGAACACCTGACCCAGCTAAGTACTGAAGTGGTAAAACACAATGCCAGTCTGGGTATTGCGGTAGATCCGGATGTGGACAGGCTTTGTTTTGTGTGTGAAGACGGCAGCATGTTTGGCGAAGAATATACTTTGGTGGCAGTAGCAGATTATGTGCTGAGCAAAAGAAAAGGAAATACCGTTTCCAACATGAGCAGTACAAGGGCATTGAGGGATGTAACAGAAAAAAATGGTGGCCAATATTTTCCCAGCGCTGTAGGAGAGGTGAATGTGGTAAATAAAATGAAAGAAGTAAATGCAGTTATAGGCGGTGAGGGCAATGGCGGTATCATTGTACCCGATCTGCATTATGGCCGTGATGCTTTGATTGGCATTGCATTGTTTCTTACCCATCTTGCACATAGCCAAAAAAGTATTAAGCAGCTCCG
>JANLQY010000126.1:0-28160 GCA_031368105.1 Chitinophagaceae bacterium | reverse complement strand
AATAATTTGCCATTGAAAGTTGCTTGAAAAGTGGTGGGGGTTTGTCATTCCACTACTATCGGGCAACTTTCTTTTTTACACAACTTTAGTTCTCAACTTATACACATAAGAACTTTTAAATAATTAACTCAAACAGCTTCTAAATACAACTTTATTTACAATAACCCCGGCGTTTTTTGCAGTAAAAAACAATCTGGACACGTTCCGTCTGCCCGGAAGGTACCCATACCTTCATCTGGATATGTTCCGTTTGTCCGGAAGGCACTAATACCTTCATCTGGATATGTTCCGTTTGCCCGGAAGGCACTCATACCCTCATTTGGATATGTTCCGTTTACCCGGAAGGCACTCATACCTTCATTTGGATATGTTCCGTTTGTCCGGAAGGCACTCATACCCTCATTCGGATATGTTCCGTTTGCCCGGAAGGCACTTATATCAATATTTTAGTATGAAGAAAAAATGCACAGGACTCAAATTAGAATATTTTACTGCCACAAAATAACTCCGCCAATGGGTTAATACAATTTATTTTTGGGAAAAGTAAATTTGAAATAAAGCAGTACCAGTGATAAAATAAAAATAATGGCATTGCAAATAATGACAGGCAATGCTCCCCTGCCAAAGCCATACACTAGCCATACCATTGTACTCAGTGTTACAATCACCATCATCGATAAATTCAGGTCACCCACACTTTTTGTTTTCCATGCCTGCAGTACCTGCGGTATAAACGTAATACTGCTTAATGCAGAACCAATGAGGCCGGTGACTTCTATCCAATCCATGAATGTAAAAGTTGTAAGTGATAAGTTGTAAGTACTTATGTCTTGCGGATAACAATAAAACAATTTAGCAAGCTGCAATTATTTCTCCATCTGCTCAATCACTTCCTGCGTAACCCCGGTGAATGAAAAACCACCATCATGAAAAAGGTTTTGCATCGTTACATACTTCGTAAGGTCGCTGAACATTGTTACAATGTAGTTGGCACAATCTTCTGCACTGGCATTGCCAAGTGGGCTCATTTTTTCAGCATAGTTGATAAACCCGTCGAAGCCTTTTACGCCGCTGCCTGCAGTTGTTTTGGTGGGTGATTGTGAAATGGTATTTACCCTTACATGCTTTTTAACGCCATACTGGTAACCAAAATTACGGGCAATACTTTCCAGCATGGCTTTATTATCTGCCATATCATTGTAATCAGGGAACACACGCTGGGCAGCAATGTAACTCAATGCCACCACTGACCCCCATTCGTTGATGGCATCCTGCTTCATTGCAGCGGCCAATACCCGGTGAAAACTAAGGGCAGATATATCCAACCCTTTGTGGGTAAATTCATAATTGCTTTCGGTGTAGTGAATGCCTTTACGAACATTGATACTCATGCCAATGGAATGTAAAATAAAATCAACCCTGCCGCCGAAATGTTCTTTGGCTTTTGTGATGAGATTGGTTACATCTTCGTTGCTGCTTACATCGCAGGGCACTACCGGGGCATTGATAACTTCTGCCAACTTATTTATTTCACCCATCCGCATGGCAACCGGAGCATTGGTTAATAATATTTCTGCACCTTCTTCGTGGCAGCGAATAGCTGTTTTCCAGGCGATTGATTTTTCGTCTAATGCGCCGAATATGATTCCCTTTTTTCCTTTGAGCAAGTTGTATGACATAGCTAAATATATTTTGCGGTAAAAGTAAGACAGTTAAGGGAATGAAAAAATTTCTTGGCGTGAGTTATCCTAAAGGAGTTTTTGACTAACTAAATAAAAACTGCGGTATCTTTTCTGTAAAATTTTGAAACCTAAAATGCAGCTCAATAATTCTGTAAAAATAAAATCCCTGCTTCAGTTATTTGAACTGCTTCCCGAAGAACAAAGGATCATCACGGATGTATTGAGACAAATAATACTGGAAAATTTACCTGCCAGCTGCAAAGAAAAAATATCTTACAATGTTCCTTTTTTTTATGGCAACAAAGGTATCTGCATCATCTGGCCAGCCGCTATTCCAAGGGGTGGCATCAAAGAAGGTGTGTTGCTGGGATTTTGGTATGGCAATAAATTAAAGGATGCTGACCAGTACCTCATTCATGGAACGAACAAACAAATATTTTACAAAATATTTTACACTGCTGAAGACATTGATGAAAAAGCCATTGTAAAATTATTGAAAGAGGCGGTACAGCTGGACGGTAGTTATGGCAAGGCAATTAAAAAGCAAACTTTTTTTTAAAGCAGCACTACAACTCGATTTCAAAACCTTTAACAGCCAAAACACTTTTATAAAAGGAGAAATTGTAAATTTACCAGCACAATGGGTCGTTACTCAGTATATAAATTTTTCTTCCTCATTTTAATGATTGGTTTTTTATCTGTAAAACCCAATCAAGCGACTGCACAGCAAAGTGTGAATGATACGATTATTTCAGCCGCAGTAATTTATATGGGTGATACCATTGAAGCCAAAACACTTCCATACGTTTACCGCTTTTCAAAAGAGAGCAGGGCTCAGGCAAATGCCCGTGCAGAATGGACCCGGCTACGCAATGCCATTTATGTAACTTTTCCGTATGCAAAAAAAGCAGGCATTGTAATGAATGATATCAATGCACATCTTTTAAATGTTACCAATAAAGAAGAAAGAAAAAAATATATCAAGAGCAGGGAAAAAGATTTGAAAAAAGAATTTGCCGATCCGCTCATGAACTTATCAGTTTATCAGGGCAAAGTGCTGATGAAACTGATCAACCGGGAAACCGGCAACAACTGTTACGAAATCATCAAAGAATATAAAGGCGGTTTTGTTGCCCGGTTCTACCAAACTGTAGCTTTCTTTTTTGGCAGCAACCTAAAGCAACCCTACGACAAATTCGGCGACGAAGCCGAGATGGAAAAAATTGTAAAAGAAGTGGAACGGATGTATGGGTATAGAAGTTGAGAGATAATTGTTGAAAGTTTTTTTAATACTTTGCTTTTGTCCTTTTCATTTTACTTCATATAAATATTGCAATTGTCTTTGTACTTAAATTTTTACTGTTCCAAAAAGTTTTGCCAGCCTTACTTATATCTTTGTACCCAATTTATTCAACATTCAACATTCAACATTCCATGAAACTCGACCTACTTGCTTTCGGCGTACATCCAGATGATATTGAACTTTCCTGCGCCGGTACATTACTTACAGAAAAATTGAATGGAAAAAAAACAGGCGCCATTGATCTTACGCAAGGTGAGTTAGGAAGCAGAGGCAGTGCGGAAATAAGAAAGCAGGAAGCCACAGCAGCAGCTAAAATTTTACAGTTAGACGTTAGAGAAAACTTACTGATGGCCGATGGCTTTTTTAAAAATGATGAAGCCCACCAGCGCCGAGTAATTACTGCTATCAGAAAATACCAACCCGAAATAATTTTGTGCAATGCCCCAGAAGACCGCCACCCAGATCATGGCCGCAGTGCCCAACTGGTGGAAGATGCAGCTTTTTTATCCGGCTTACGCAAAATTGAAACATTTGATAATGGCCAGCTGCAGGAAATATGGAAACCAAAATATGTTTTCAATTACATCCAGGACAGGTACCTGAATCCCAATTTTGTAATTGATATTTCAGCAGTGATGGATAAAAAAATTGATGCCATCAAGGCATACGGCACACAGTTTTATAATCCCAGTCATGATGAACCGCAAACTTATATTTCCACTCCCGATTTTTTAGACAGTGTTATTTACCGAAGCAAGATGATGGGCAAAATGATAGGGGTTTCTTATGCAGAAGGATTCATCAGCAGGAAAATGATAGGCTTTAACAGTTTCAATACACTGATAGCCAACATTACCTGAAAACACTTAAACAAAAGGCTTTGATTTGTGGCCTAAAGTTGTACCTTGCGACCTGAAAATAAACACAACATCCAAGCATGGCAACTCCTAAATTCATTCAATCATCCAACAACTTTCAGCAAGAATTAAAGAAGAGGGTCAACCAGTATTTTGAAGAAAGAAAAAAATCATCTACCGGCAACTTCGGTTTATATTTTAAAGCCATCCTTTTCTTTACTGCTTACCTTGCGTTGTATGTACACCTCGTTTACTTTACTCCATCTAATTTGTGGGCAATAATAGAATGTGTATTAATCGGCGGTTTTACTGCAGCCATTGGTTTTAATGTAATGCATGACGGCGGGCATGGCAGTTTCAGCAAAAGCAAATCGGTAAATAAATTAGCTGCTGTATCAGTAAATTTGTTAGGCGCCAGTCATATTATGTGGGGAATGAAACACAATATTATTCACCACACTTATACTAACATTGACGGTGTGGATGATGATATAGAAATCAAACCTTACCTGCGGATGTGTACTACACAAAAGCGTTATAAGATTCACCGTTTTCAGCATTATTATGTTTGGTTTCTCTACACATTGCTGCACATCATTTGGGTATTTCTTACTGACTATCAAAAATATTTTAAGAAAAAAATTGGCTCGGTTCCGATTAAGAAACTGAGCATGAAAGAACATATTGGTTTTTGGGGTGCCAAAGTTGGTTACGCCATTTTATTTATGGTGATCCCTATTATCAAAGTAGGTTTTTTAAAATGGGCAGTTGGCTTTTTAATTGCCAGCATGGTTACCGGTTTTGTTATCAGTATTGTTTTTCAACTGGCACATACAGTAGAAGAAACTGCCTTCCCCGTACCGGATGGAGATACTAACAAAATTGAAAATGAGTGGGCCATTCACCAGGTGCAGACCACGGCTAATTTTGCCACTAAGAATAAATTGATCTCCTGGTTGGTTGGCGGATTAAATTTCCAGATTGAGCATCATCTTTTTCCCCGTGTATCACATATACACTACCCTGCTATCAGCAAGATCATCAAACAAACCTGCGCTGATTTTAATATTAAATACATCGAATTTCCAAAGATGCGGACGGCCATTGCATCTCATGCAGCATTCCTTCGTAAGATGGGGAGGCTTGCCTGATCATAAATAATACTTTACTAAAATGCCTTTGTAAAAAATTGCAAAGGCATTTTTATTTATCTTACGTTTCACTTCTTTAGTTTATCTAAAAAAAATATAACAATGGAATTTGAAACCTGGCATAAGAAACATCGGGAAACATTGACTTTTAGCGATAAAGTAGCTGATGGAGTGGCCAATGGCATGGGCTCCTGGAGGTTTATCATCTGGCAATCTATTTTTGTATTGATCTGGATGGCACTGAATGTTTTGGGATATATAAAACATTGGGATGCTTATCCATTTATCCTGCTCAACCTTATCTTTTCTACACAAGCTGCTTATGCAGCACCCATCATCATGATGTCGCAAAACAGGCAGAACCAAAGAGACCGGGTACAGGCACAGGAAGATTACCAAACCAACATCGATGCAAAAAAAGAAATTGAAGCACTGCAGGTACAGCTCAATAAATTGGAAACAGAAAAATTGGATAAACTAATTTTGATGCTGGAAGAAATGAAAAAAAAATAAAAACTAACTGTAATCTTTTTATTTGTCAATAGGTAAAAAAATTAAAACAAATCCTTCAACTCCATCTCTTCTAAAACAATCCTTTCAGACAAACTGTTTTTTGTTTGCCACTTAATCAACCGGATGAATCCATCGGCAATTTCAATACCTGTAATATTTCCATTAACAAAACAGCAGCAGCCTGTATTAAAATAACAGGGTTTCATCTCTTTATAATTACCCATCACATAATCATATTCATTTTGCCTGAAACGGATTTCTTTCTTTAGTGCTGCGATAGCAGCTTCATCATTTGTTTTACTGCTGGTATCATATTTTTTATACAACAGTTCTAAATGAGTGAGTGAGGCAAACACGGGCTGGTGTGTATGCCCGGTAATCAACACAGGATTTTTGTCCTGCCTGCTCCATTGATACATAAAAAGATTGTGGGCTGTTTTTAATTCATCACTTGCAGAAGGCACATTAAGATTGATGCCAAGATAACTTTGTAATGGTGCCCACACTCGGCCTACAAACCAGGCACTGAAAGGGTTGCCATCACTTTGTCCGTCGCCCTGGTGGCCATGTGTAAAAAAGATAGGTAACAACTTTGCGTTTACCATTATCTTCAGCAAAACGGCTTCATAAATTTTTATCGGTTTATCATACATGCTATTTAGATGCATGCCTGCAAAGGGATCATTGTTCCAGAAAATATCATGGTTGCCAAATACTTTGGTGTACCTGTCCTGCTGCAAAAATTTATTTTGCAATGCAATACTCAATTTATTTTTTTCCTTTACCGGCCACACTGTGTTTTCCCACAATTCTTCTTCATCGCCAAGAGAAATGAAATGATAGTTTTGTGCCAGGTAAAAATTTAACGCTGCCAGGTAGTTGGGTTCAGCAACTTTAAAATCATCGCTGCCATCCTTTGCTCCTTTGTGCTGATCGCTGAAGATGATGAACCGGGCATTGGCTGCATCAGTTTCAATTACCAGCCCTTTCTTACCGGGGTTTTCTAAACTGTCCTGGTATAATTTATTGAGGGCTGCATGCACTCTTTCCAGGTTAGGTCTGCTGGCAAATTTGTTTGCCAGCCAAATAACAGGCCGGGTTAAAATGTATTGAAGAAAGCGGTGCATACTGATTATAATTTCTAAATAACCGCTCCTTTAAAATAGCCTCGGTTATAATTAATGAAAGTACTAAAAACCTTTCAGCCCTTCATCACCGGCACTTAAAAAACATAAAGCAATATCACAAGAACAGATTTTGTAAATTTGCCCCACAACTAAAAAAAATGATCGAAGAAAAGAGCCTGAACTTTATTGAAGAAATAATTGAAGAAGACCTGAAGAGCAGAAAATATAGCAGCATCCTTACCCGTTTTCCTCCTGAGCCAAATGGCTATTTACATATTGGCCATGCTAAAAGCATCTGCCTCAATTTTGGCCTGGGCATTAGATATGGTGGCAAAACAAACCTTCGTTTTGATGATACCAATCCTACCAAAGAAGAAACAGAATATGTGGACAGTATCAAAGAAGATGTGCATTGGCTGGGTTTTAATTGGGCCAATGAATTATATGCCAGCGATTATTTTGACGAATTGTACAACCTAGCTGTAAAGCTGATCAATAAAGGACTTGCGTATGTAGATGATTCTACTGCAGAAGAAATTGCTACGCTAAAAGGCAGTCCTACCCAACCGGGAAAAGACAGCCAGTACCGATCAAGAAGCATAGAAGAAAACCTGCGCCTGTTTGCCGAAATGAAAGCAGGAAAATACAGCGATGGCGAAAAAGTACTGAGGGCTAAAATAGATATGGCAGCTACCAACATGCACATGAGGGATCCCATCATCTACCGCATTAAACATGGTCACCACCACCGTACCGGCGATGACTGGTGCATTTACCCGATGTACGATTTTGCCCACGGGCAAAGCGACAGCATTGAAAATATCACTCACAGCATTTGTACCTTGGAATTTATTCCACACAGGGAACTATATGACTGGCTGATTGAAAAATTAGAAATCTTTCCATCAAAACAATATGAATTTGCCAGACTCAATATGACCTACACTGTAATGAGCAAACGCAAGCTGCTGGAACTGGTAAACGACAACCATGTAACGGGATGGGATGACCCAAGAATGCCTACCATCAGCGGTATGCGGCGCAGGGGCTTTACTGCAGAAAGCATCCGCAGTTTCTGTGAAAAGATAGGTGTGGCAAAAAGAGAAAACCTGATTGACTTCAGCCTGCTTGAATTTTGTGTGAGGGAAGACCTGAATAAAAAAGCCAGGAGAGCAATGGCAGTACTGGACCCTGTAAAATTAATTATCACTAATTATGCGGATGGCGCAACAGAAGAATTGATCAGTGAAAATGGGCCGGATGAAAGTTTTGGTACCAGGGCTGTGCCTTTCAGTAAAGAACTGTGGATAGAAAAAGAAGACTTTATGGAAGTGCCGGCAAAAAAATATTTCAGGCTGGCACCGGGTGCCATGGTTCGTTTAAAAAGCGCTTACATTGTAAAATGTGATGGTTGTATAAAAGACATCGAAGGAAACATTACCGAAATACATTGTACTTATCTGCCGGAAAGTAAAAGCGGTAACGATACCAGCGACCTGAAAGTAAAAGGCACCATCCACTGGGTAAGTGCCGCCCATGCTGCAGAAACTGAGATACGGCTGTACGACCGTTTGTTTAAAGCAGAAAACCCTGCTGATGAAGAAGGCGATTTTAAAGATAATATCAACCCCAATTCATTGCAAATAATTGCACCAGCCTACCTGGAACCATCACTGACAACAGCGGCTATTGGTGACAGTTACCAGTTTATAAGAAAAGGATATTTCTGTTTAGATAAAGACAGCACTGCAGAAAGAATTGTATTCAACAGAACAGTTACACTCAAAGATGCCTGGGCAAAAGAGACCTTGAAGACGAATTAGATTTTGAACATTTAGCACTTAACTTTTATCAATAAATCAGTGTGTAATAACAGCACAAAAAAATCCCAGGCTTTATCAACATGGGATTTTTTTATATTATTATTCCTGCATCACTTTAGCAGATAAGAGGAATTATTTTTTCATGTACATCACTTCCTTTACCAGCTTCACTGTCCTCGGCACATCGGGCAGATAAGCAGCGACCAAATTAGGTGCATAGTGCATCGGTGCATCTACAGAAGTAATCCTGCGGATAGGTGCATCCAGATAATCAAACCCTTCTTTTTGTATGCGGTAACAAATTTCTGATGATACAGAAGCAAATGGCCACTGCTCTTCTACAATCACCAAGCGGTTTGTTTTTTTAACGCTCTCTAAAATAGTAAACCAATCCATCGGACGGATAGTAGCCAGGTCAATTACTTCTGCTTCTATTCCTTCTTTCGCCAGTTCTTCAGCAGCACCCAGCGCCACTTTCATCATTTTATTAAAAGAAACAATGGTTACATCTTTACCAACTCTTTTTACAAACGCCTTACCAATCGGCAATAAATATTCTTCTTCGGGCACTTCGCCTTTTTCGCCGTACATCACCTCACTCTCCATAAACATAACTGGATCATCATCACGGATAGCGCTTTTCAGCAGCCCCTTTGCATCGTAAGGATTACTTACAGAAATTACTTTAAGGCCGGGGATATTTGCATACATCGATTCAAATGCAGTAGAATGCTGTGCACCTAATTGGCCGGCACTTCCATTAGGGCCACGAAATACAATTGGGCAACCTACCTGGCCACCACTCATCGCCAACATTTTACTGGCAGTATTCAATATTTGATCAAGCGGCAATACCGCAAAATTCCAGGTCATAAATTCTACAATTGGCCTTAGCCCATTTTGTGCAGCACCAACAGCAATCCCTGCAAAACCAAGCTCTGCAATAGGTGTATCAATTACTCTCTTTTCACCAAACTCATCCAGCATGCCCTGGCTTACTTTGTAAGCACCGTTGTATTCGGCCACTTCCTCCCCCATCAAAAATACCCTTTCATCCCTTCTCATTTCTTCCTGCATAGCTTCCCGTAGGGCTTCTCTAAACGCAATTTGTCGCATGTGATGTAGTTATTGATTTACCGTGTAATTTTATTAAAGAACGCAAATTTATTCTATCAAAGCCGGATTAGCAAATTGAGTTGTGATTTTTGTTTGATGTAAACACTGCTGTTTTATTCTCAGCATTTTTCCAATGCCTGTAAAATATCCTGCAAAATATCATCTACATACTCCAGCCCAACTGAGATACGGATAAGTCCCGGCGTAATGTTGGTGGCCAGTCTTTCTTCTTCTGTAAGCTTTGCATGAGTGGTACTTGCCGGGTGAGAAGCGATACTTCTTGTATCACCCAAATTGGCTGTAAGCGAAAGCATTTTCAAATTGTCTAAAAAATTTCGGCCACTTTCCAATCCGCCATTCAGGTTGAAACAAACAATGCCACCGCCATTTTTCATCTGCTTTATTGCAATACTATGATGAGGGTGACTGGGCAAATAAGGATACCTTAATGATTCAATCGCAGCATGAGATGATAAAGCCTTTGCAATGGTCAATGCATTACTGGCATGGCGTTCCATGCGAACGTCCAGTGTTTCTATACTCTTACTCAGCACCCATGCATTAAATGGAGACAATGCCGGACCTGTGCTTCTACAGAACAAATAAATATCCTGTATCAATTCTTTTTTTCCCACTATTACTCCGCCCAATACTCTGCCCTGCCCATCAATCCATTTGGTGGCAGAATGTATTACCAGGTCGGCACCAAAATCAATTGGCCGCTGGTTTACCGGTGTGGCAAAACAATTATCTACATTTAAAATAAGGTTATATTTTTTTGCCAGTGTATTTACAAATTCTAGATCAATTAAATCCAGCCCGGGATTGGTGGGTGTTTCCAAAAAAATCATTTTGGTATTCGGCTTTACAGCAGCCTCCCACTCTTCCGGTTTGTCTGCACTTACATAAGTGTATTCAATACCATAGTTGGGTAAATATTTTTTGATGACTGTTTGTGTACTACCGAAAATAGAATTGCATATAATAAGATGATCCCCTTTTTTTAATATGGCCATAAAAGATGCAAACACGGCACTCATGCCGGTAGCAGTAGCATAGCCTGCTTCAGCGCCTTCCAGCGCCACCATCTTGTCTGTAAATTCCTGCACATTGGGATTACTGAAACGGCTGTAAATATTATCATCACTTTCATCTGCAAAAGCCACCCTCATGTCTTCTGCGTTGTCAAAACAAAAACTGCTCGTTAAAAACATTGGAGTGGAATGTTCCATCTCATTTGTTTTAGCAGTTTGTATGCGGATGGCTTCTGTTATTGGATGTTTCATCTGATCTTTTATTCAATTGGTGAATGGGCAACAGTGAATGGTTAAAAATTAACCTTTAATAACCACTGCTTCCCATGTTAAATTGGTGCCGCCCCGCCTGAGTGTTTCTGCAACAGAGCAATATTTATTCATAGATAATTCACAGGCTCTTGCAGCTTTTTCTTCATCAATATTTCCGGTAAGGGTAAATATTATTTTCAACTCCTGCCACAAGGATGGCTCTTTTCCAGGCTCCCTTTCCCCTTCAATTTTTATGGAGAAGTCTTTTACTTCCTGGCGTTGTTTTTTTAGTATCATTACAATGTCGATAGCACTGCAGCCACCAAGCCCCATCAATAACATTTGCATTGGGCGGATGCCAAAATTGATACCGCCTGTTTCATTGCTCGAATCCATTTTTACGGTATGGCCATTGGCGTCAGTTCCTTCAAAACCGAAGTCGCCCTGCAGCCTTTTTAGATTTACTTCTATCATATACCAAAATTTTATACAAATATAATTGCTGCAAGCCTTTACTTTGCAATTGCATATTTTATTTAATGAACTATTTTCATCATACCCATCCATTACAATTAGAAAGTGGTGCCTCTTTACCAGAACTCACCATTGCTTTTAGCACCTACGGCAAATTGAACGACAAAAAAAATAACGTCGTGTGGATATGCCATGCACTTACGGCCAACTCAGACGTGGCTGAATGGTGGCCAGGCGTAATAGGAAGCGGTCATATTATTGATCCTGCAAAATATTTTATTGTGTGTGCCAATATTATTGGCTCCTGCTATGGCACTACCGGGCCATTAAGCATTAACCCTGCAACACAGCAGCCTTACTACAATCAATTTCCTTTTATCAGTATCAGAGACATGGTGGAAGCTCATATACTTTTACGCAAGCACCTCGGAATAGAAAATATATTTTTATTGATTGGCGGAAGCATGGGCGGCTACCAGGCAATGGAATGGTGTGTAACAGAAAAAAACATCATTGATAATTTATTTTTGCTGGCCACTTCTGCAACGGAAAGTGCCTGGGGCATTGCCACCCACACAGCACAGCGGCTGAGCATAGAAGCAGACAGTACCTGGCTGGAACCATCAGCACAGGCTGGTGCCAAAGGATTGAAAGCTGCAAGAGCCATTGGCATGTTGACGTACCGCAACTATGGTATCATGGTAAAGCAGCAAGCTGATAGCGATTGTGAAAAAATGGACGAGTTCAAAGCTTCTTCTTACATCAATTACCAGGGAGATAAATTAGTAAGCCGCTTTAATGCTTACAGTTATTGGCTGCTTACCAAAAGTATGGACAGTCACAACCTGGCAAGAGGCCGTGGTGGAGATAATGCGGCTGTTTTAAAAAGCATCCGGCAAAACACTTTGATCATTGGTATCAGCAGTGATATTCTTTGCCCTTTAGTAGAACAACAATTTTTAGTTAACAACATCCCTCTTTCCACTCTCATTGAAATTGATTCAGATTATGGCCATGACGGCTTTATGGTGGAGCACCTGCAAATAAGCGATTGCCTGGAAAAATGGCTGCAGAAAATTTCTTAACTTTTTTTTAACCAATATCTTTTTGCAGCAATAAAGGCTCCTATTACTATACTTTTTTAGTAGCCTTTTAAGGAAATAGCCGATTGCATTATTCAAAATTCTCCAACTATACTGGCATTTAAACCGGCTGGGCTAACCGAAAGTATTATTTCAATGTTTAAACATTGTATATTTGCCGAACGAAAAAATTATAATCTAAAATGGGAATAGAAAAAACAAGTAAGAAAAATTTGGTAAGAAAATTGCTAATCTCAGGGCTGGTGCTTTTATTGATTGGTGGTGCTGCAGCATGGTATATGCTGACAAAAACTTTTGATGATACGGCAACTACTACTGCTGACTATACAGTAAATGCTTTGGATCTTATAAAAGAATTTAAACAGGCAGACGGTGCTGCAAATAAAAAATATGCAGAAAAGATTATCACTGTAAATGGACGCATCTCTTCAATAGAAGCTGCCGACACTACCCTGAATGTGAGGATGGATGACTCTTCAGGATCATACGTTATTTTCGCATTTCAACGACAGGATTTTGAAAAGGTAAAAAAACTAAAAGCTGGAGACAGTGCTTCTGTAAAAGGTTCCTGCAGCGGCGGTGCTTATAGCGATATTTTAGAAACGGAATTTATTACTTTTAAAAGGTGTTCAGTAAACAAATAATTAATTAAAATTTTAAACTAAAAAAAATCAACAACAATGAAAAAAGTAACACTCATCTTAGCTTTAACGGTAGTAACTGGTGCTCTATTTGCACAAAAGAAAACAACTTCTTCCGGTATCATCACTTTTGATGCTACTACTCCGAAAGATGACATGCCTAAAGCAGAAAACAAAACAGCAATTGCTGCAATAGATACCAAAACAGGCAGCGTTGCATTTGAAGCAATCGTTAAAAGTTTCAGCTTTGGTAATGGAATGATGCAGGAACATTTTAACAGCCCTAAGTGGTTAGATTCTGAACAATTTCCCAAATCAACTTTTAAAGGTAAAATCACTAACCTCAATGAAGTTGCTTTTGATAAAGACGGAACTTATAAAGCAAATGTGGAAGGTGATCTTACCATGCATGGTATTACCAAACCTGCAAGTGCCAAGGCAACTATTGTTGTAAAAGGTGGAGCCATTAATGCCACTTCAGAATTTACAATTAAGTTGGCAGATTATTCATTAAGCAATGCCGGTGGCAAACTTGCTGATGAACCAAAAATTACCGTAGCAGCTGACTTTAAATAAGCTATTTAAAATTTTATAAAAAAGCCATGCTTGTTTTACAGCATGGCTTTTTTTATACCATTCCTGTTTATGATTAGCACTGATTATCTTGATTAAATACCACTCATCAAAAAATAAAAATTATTCTTCTCCTATTCCATTTTTTGGCAAGGTTTTTTCAATACAATCTTTGTAAAATGGAATTCTTTTTTTATAATAAATATTTAGGTTTTAGGGTTAAATTTAGGTAAGGTTTTGGTTTTAGGATTTAAGAAATAGGTTTGTGAAAAGCGATAAGCTATCTTCACAGGCCTATTTTTTTTATTTGATTATTTATACAGGCCTATGTGCAGATCAAACCCAAATAAGATTAATTTAGGTGTGTAAAATAAACCAGGATGAAAACAATAATTATAACCGGTGCTTCTGGAAATATGGGTCAGGCGGTGGTTCAAAAATTTATTAATGAAGGTTACAAAGTAATTGGTACGGTAGTAGCAAATGACCCGGTGCAAATAAATTTTCCAGAAGCAAGTTTTGAAAAACATCTGGTGGATCTGTCGGATGAAGCCGATACTCAAAAATTTGCCGCTTCAGTTGTTTTAAAATACGGAACAGTTGATGCTGCGGTATTAACTGTTGGTGGCTTTGCAATGGGAGATATTAGTGAAACTAAAACAAGCGATATAACTAAGCAATTTCAACTGAATTTTGAAACAGCCTACAATATTGCCCGGCCAATATTTACCCAAATGATGAAGCAGCAAAACGGCAGGATTTTTTTGATTGGTTCCAAGCCAGGCCTGGATGCAAAAGCTGGCAAAGGCATGGTAGCATACAGCCTTGCCAAGTCATTAATTTTTCGCCTGGCAGATTTGATGAACGAGGAAGCTAAAGGTTGTAATGTTGTAACAAGCGTGGTAGTCCCAAGCACCATAGATACAGCACAGAACCGCAAATCCATGCCAGATGCAGACTTCAGCAGTTGGGTGCAGCCGGCAGCCATTGCAGAAGCCATTTATTTTTATTGCAGTGATGCTGCCAAAGCATTACGGGAGCCGGTGATAAAAATATTTAATAACGCATAAATTATAACTTCTTTAAATAACTTTTTACCTGCTATGATTAACCTTGAAATAACGAAGCGCTTTGTATTGAATCATGGTTATTGACTACATTGAATGATATTAAAAAGTCAATAAATACAATGGAATCAAAAAGCATCGTTACATTTTGGCATGAAGATGCTGGTTATTGGTTAACAAAATTAAACAGTTCCGAAAAAGGATTAAGCCAGGATGCCGCTGCAAAAATATTGCTACAATCCACCAGCAAAAGAAAACAAAAATCTTCTCTTCAAAAAGACATAGCACTTTTTTTAAGCCAATACAAAAGCCCGTTGATGCTATTGCTGATTGGCGCTGTTATTTTATCTGCCTTTCTTGGTGATACTTCCGATGTATTTATTATCCTTTTCATTGTGGTATCCACCGGCACACTTAGTTTTTGGCAGGAAAGAAATGCAGGAAAGGTGGTAGAAAAATTACAATCAATGATTGCCCTGCAATCCCTTGTGATAAGAGAGGGTGTTGCAAAGGAAACCCCTGCAGCCAGCATAGTAACCGGAGATATATTAGAGCTGAATGCCGGTGATATGATACCGGCAGATTGCCTGTTGATAGAAGCCAATGAACTCAATGTAAATGAGGCCAGTTTAACCGGTGAATCTTTCCCGGTAAAAAAAGAAATTGGCATCATTGAGGAACAAACTCCATTAGCAAAAAGAATCAATAGTCTTTGGCAGGGAACCAACATTGTAAGTGGTACAGCAAAAGCCATTGTGATAAACACCGGCGCTGATACCATCTTTGGCAGCATTGCACAAAGTGCATCAAACACTGTGGAAACAACTTTTGAAAAAGGTATCAAAGACTTTGGATTTTTTTTGATGAAAATTACCCTGTCTTTATCCATTTTTATTTTGATTGTTAACCTGCTCAATCATAAAACTGTGATGGAGTCTGCATTGTTTGCACTGGCTTTGGCCGTTGGGATGGCACCTGAATTGTTACCTGCTATTACTACTATTGCCATGAGTGCCGGCGCAAAAAGAATGCTGACAAAAAAAGTTATTGTAAAGAAATTAGCCTCCATCCAAAACCTGGGCGAAGTAAATTTATTATGTACCGATAAAACAGGCACCATTACCGAAGGAACAATTGATATTGCAGGCATACATGATTGCGATGGCAACGAAAGTGATTTTGTAAAACAATTGTCCTGCTGGAATGCACAATTTGAAACCGGTTATTCAAACCCGATTGATGAAGCATTACTGAAAATTAAAACAGGTACAACCATTACTGCAAAAAAAATTGGCGAAATCCCTTACGACTTTTTACGCAAAAGGCTCAGCATTGCTATCGACAAAGGCGATGAAAAAATACTGATCAGCAAAGGTGCATACACACAAATAGTAAGTATCTGCAACCAAATAAGATCAGGCGACGGGCAAGTGGCTGAATGGGCTTTGCACAAAAATGAAATTGATAAACAGTTTGAGGAATACGGCTTGCATGGTTTACGGGCAGTGGCAGTTTGTTATAAAAAAATTGATGCAGCCAGCATTGTAAAAGAAGATGAACAGTTGATGATATTTGCCGGTTTTATTTTACTGCAGGATCCGGTAAAAGAAGGAATCATTAATACAATACAACAGCTTGCTGCATTACAGGTATCATTAAAAATTATCACCGGAGACAACAGGAATGTGGCTGAATCTATCGGCAGGCAAATCGGCATCAAAAATCCCATAGTAATGACGGGGCAGGAATTATTGGCTACCAGTCCTGAAGCATTGCCATTGAAAGTTAAGCAAACACAAATTTTTGCTGAGGTAGAGCCTCAGCAAAAAGAAAGAATCATCCAGGCGCTTAGAAAATCCTTTACAGTTGCCTACATGGGTGATGGCATTAATGATGTAGCTGCATTAAGCGCTGCAGATGTGGGTATCTCTGTATCCAATGCGGTGGATGTGGCAAAAGAAGCCGCAGACTTTGTATTGATGGAAAAAGACATCAACGTATTGCTGGATGGAATCAAAGAAGGAAGAAGAACTTTTGCCAACACACTCAAATATATTTTCATCAATACAGGTTCTACTTTTGGCAACATGGTCAGCGTGGCATTTGCATCATTGATGTTGCCATTTTTGCCCATGCTGCCCAAACAAATTTTGCTCACCAATTTTATTACCGACTTTCCATATTTATCAGTTGCATCAGACAATGTAGATGCTGAACAAATTGATAAACCAGGTAAATGGGATTTAAAATTTATCAGAAAATACATGTTAGTTTTTGGCATTCACAGTTCTGTTTTTGATGTGATTACTTTTCTTACTTTATTTTATTTTTTAAAAGTAAAAGAAAGCGCTTTTCAAACAGGCTGGTTTGTAGAGTCGGTGCTTACAGAGTTATTTATTTTATTCATCATCCGCACACACAAGAATTTTTTTAAAAGCAGGCCCGGTAAATATTTATTTATCCTGAGTATCTTGGGACTGGCCTTAACAATTGCACTGCCTTATTTATCATTTGCAAATTCAATCGGGCTAATACCTTTGCCATTGCTGAATCTGAGTGTTATTTTGCTGATCGTATTGCTGTATATTATTACCGCTGACATTTTGAAAGTATGGTTTTTTAAGCGTCATCAATAGTTACAATTATGAAACCCCCGGTTATAATTTTACTACTTACTTAAATACATTATTCCCTTTACATTACCTGTATTCAATAAAGCCCCTGTTAATCTTTACAATTTTTCTTACGTTAGTGAATACCCCAATACCATTGCTGCTGCCAGAAGGATTGGTGTTACCTTCCATGGTATGTATAAAACCGCCATCTACTTTTTCTACCAATCCCGTGTGGCCGTGAGAGCCGCCGGTATTGATAATAAAAATTTGTCCCCGCTTGATGAGTGATGGTTTGTTCACTGCATCTGCTGCTGCAATTTTTTTACCCGGTGTATCCCTCCAGTGCGTCATGCAATGACCTGTTTTGAGTACCGGATTTTTTTTACCAAGGTTTTCTGCAGCCTTTTGAAAGCACCAATACAAAAATGCTGCACACCAAAAATCTCCGGGATTGATATCAACGCTGTCCTGGTATGCTTCTACTTTTTTTCCACGGTTGCTGCCCGGTGGTTCTTCCATTACACCTATCTGCGATTGTGCAATTCTGATTGCTTCAGCAAGTAATGGATTGCTGGTATCTTACGTCACCGTAACAGTACCGGGGCCAAATAAAGCCACCCAGGAAAGTGAACCTAACTTTCCATCAATCTCAAGCGGCAAGCCATTTTGATCCCGGTGAGTGGCCTGGAAAAGTTTTACGGCATTCACTGTCTTCGGGCCATAAATCCCAATCACTTCAATGGGGCCAAGACCTGCTTCATTTAGTTTTTGTTGTACTGCTTTTACAATGGCTTTGTTTGTTTCGCCGGCTTTGATAATTCTTTTGGGGTAGTTCATGCGTTCATTTTTTTTGTTTAAAATAAATCGAAACAGTAAAATATTAAATTGAAAACATCAGGAAACAATACTAAAAAAACAAACCAATCATGTCAATACCCAGTAGGGTAATTAATTAAAAATATTAAGAGGAATGGAAACACGGATGACAATGGTTGTTACGAATTTATTTTGGGGGGCAAATCAATCTGTGTGAACCTTCTTAAACACGTTTCATCAGCATTACTATTCGAAAATGCAATCTTCAACTATTATTCTTTTCCCTGCAGCACAATCACTATCTCTCCTTTCACAGGTTTGCTGTTAAAATAATCATGCACTTCCTGCAGGCTGCCTCTTTTATTTTCTTCAAATTTTTTGGTGAGTTCCCGGCTTACACAGCATTGTCTTTCCGGGCCAAAGTACTGGATAAAATCATTCAATGTTTTTACCAGCCGCATGGGACTTTCATAAAAAACCATTGTTCTTTCTTCATCTGCCAATTTCTTAAAAAAAGTTTGTCTTCCTTTTTTTAGTGGAGGGAATCCTTCAAAACAAAAACTATTGGTGGGCAGCCCACTGTTTACCAATGCAGGTACAAAGGCTGTGGCGCCAGGCAAACATTCCACCCTCACATTATTTTTTACACACTCCCTTATCAGTAAAAATGCAGGATCGCTGATGCCCGGTGTGCCTGCATCTGTAAGCAGGGCCATTGTTTTGCCTGCCTGCAATTGTTCTGTTAAGTGCTCAACTATTTTATGTTCGTTGTGCTGATGATAGGGCGTAATAGGTTTTTTAACCTGATAGTGCTGTAACAATATGGAGGAAGTTCGGGTATCTTCTGCCAATATCAAATCAACAGTTTTTAATACTTCAATTGCTCTGAAAGTAATATCAGCTAAGTTGCCGATGGGAGTGGGAATGATGTAAAGCATACTGGGATGATTTGCGATTTGAAAATTTGGTAATTAAAGCAATAGAAGAATTTTCAAATCATCAAATCATCAAATTAATTAATTGTTATTTCAAACATTTCCATTACCTGGTTAGCCAGTAATTTTTTTGCGGCATCCGCTGCAATTTGTTTGGCATCTTCTGCAGAATTGGCTTCCACCTGCAGGGTAATATTTTTACCAATCCGTACATCTTTAATGCCGGCCAGTCCAAGATTGGCGAGTCCGCCCATTACAGCTTTTCCCTGTGGGTCGAGTAATTCTTTATGCGGCATTACTTTTACCTGTGCAGTATAGATCATGTGGTTGTTTTGTTTTTATTGGCCAAAGATAAAATAATGTAGGCAATGAAAATAATGGGTACTGCCAGCCATTTTAAAAAGATGGCAGCTATTACAGCAATCGCTGCTAAAATTATTTTTGGCAGATTATTTTTTACAGAAAAATCTTTGAATTTTAAAGCCATCATTGGTATGGTGCTCACCATTAACCAGCTCAACACAATGATCAAACCATAAAGAAACCATTTGTTTAAAGTAAGATCATAAACGGCATCTGAATTATTGTACCAGTTAATTAAAGGTAATGATGCCACTAATAATCCTGCCGCAGGAATAGGGAGTCCTTTGAAACCCAGGCTTTGAGAATTATCCAGGTTAAATCTTGCCAAACGGTATGCTCCGGCACAGGTGAATAAAAATGCAGGCACCAGCCAGATAAAATTAGTTTCCATTCCTTCATTTTGCCTGATATATCCCATGCGGAGAAATTGATACAAAATAATTCCGGGTGCAACACCAAAACTCACCACATCCGCCAGCGAATCTAACTGCTTCCCCAGTTCAGATGATACTTTACAAAGCCTTGCTACAAAGCCATCCAAAAAATCAACTACCGCAGCAATGGCAATAAATACAGAAGCCAGGCTAAGCCTTTCGGTAAGTTTAATAAATTGATCTCCATTTGTTGAGTGAACAATATCTATCCCATTTTGCAAAGCAAAAACAATAGCGATACAACCAAAAAAAAGATTCAAAAGTGTAAATAAATTAGGAGCATGTTTTGTCATTGTCTATCTCGGATTTTTCATTAGTGTTTCAATCTCTTCCACTGTAATAGGAATATTTTTCATTAAATCTTTATTGCCATTCCGGGTGATCCAGAAATTATTTTCTATGCGGATGCCCATCTTTTCTTCTTTAATATAAATGCCCGGTTCTATTGTAAAAACCATTCCTGCTTTTATTGGAGCTGTCCTGGTACCTAGGTCATGCACATCAATACCTAAATGATGAGAGATACCATGATATAAATATTTTCTGTAAGCCCTGTTATCGGGGTCTTCATTTTTAATATCGCTTTTTTTCAGCAACCCTATTTTTTGAAAGATGACAGTGGCTTCGTCACCAATTTTTTCTGTGTAATCGATGATGCTGATGCCCGGCTTTAAAATACTGGCAGCATACTGGTGCAGGTGAAGGCAGGCATTGTAAACAGTTTTTTGCCGCCGCCCAAATTTACCATTTACCGGAATCGTTCTTGTAAGGTCGGCACAATAATTTCCATACTCGGCACCAAAATCCATCAATATCAATTCACCATCTTTACACTCCTGGTTGTTCTCTACATAATGCAATGTTCTTGCCCTGTCGCCGCTGGCAATGATGGAACCGTAAGCCTGTCCGGTAGCCCGTTGTGTTAAAAAAGAGTGTTGTATCTCGGCTTCTATTTCATACTCCATCACACCCGGTTTGATAAACTGCAACAACTTTCTGAAAGTGTTATCTGTAATATCAATTGCCTTTTGAGTTACTTCAATTTCAAGTGCCGATTTAACAGCCCTTAAGTCTTTTAAAATTTTAGCGCTGCGTTTATAATTGTGCAATGGATACCGCTGCTTCATCATTGCTGCATAGCGGTAATCCCTTACCATTACTTCATTTGACTTACGGTCATTTTCATTTGTGTTTAAATAAATGCTGTCGGATAAATGTATCCACGGTTGCAACAAACCATCCAGCTCATCTAACCAAACCACCGTGCTGATACCAGAAATAGCAGTAGCTTCATTGGAACGCAGGCGATGGCCATCCCATTTTTCTTTTAATACATTTGGCCTTACCACTACCAATACTTCCCGGTATTTAGCATCAGGGTTGTCAGGAAATAATACTAGCATACTTTCTTCCTGTTCAATACCGGTTAACCAAAACAGATCAGAGTTTTGTTTGAACTTATGTATTGAATCCCCGTTAGAGGGCAATTCGTCATTACTATTAAAGATGGCAATGGAATTTTTATCCATCAGGTCTGTAAAACGTTTTCTGTTTTGAATAAAAATTTCAGGATTTAAAGGAAGATACTTCATGTACAATCATTTAGAAACTGCAATATACAGCTTATAAGTTTTGTATAAAAAAACGGCTTCGTTGTGTAGATAGTACACAATGGAATTAGAAAATATTTAAACTATTCAACCATTGCAAAGCATTTTTCAATCCTGTTCAATAATTTCGGGAACGTTTGCAGGATAATGAATTTTTAACCCTTAAGATAAAATATTATTACAATCCGATTGTCCTTTTCGGCCCTCCGGTAATGGCGTCCCCCATATCTTCGCAAAGCAATCTATTGCTCATTAAATTGTTATTTGCTATGTCAGTGCCAACCATGCTTGCCTACCCTAAAAATGCCCTTATCAATGCAGGTTTAAAATTTACCAATAATATTCACTATCAATTATCGCCGGAAGAATTAACTGCACAGACTGTTGCCAGTGGAGAAGGCGCTATCAATGATACCGGCGCTTTGATCATTAACACAGGCGAATTTACCGGCAGAAGTCCTGAAGATAAATTTACAGTGATTGATGATATTACCAGGGATACTGTTGACTGGAATAATTTTAATATCCCCATTGAGCCAAAGTATTTTGACATAGTGTATGACAAGATGATGGCTTATTTTACCGATAAAGAAATCTGGGTACGTGACTGCTATGCCTGTGCAGATCCAACCTATCGAATCAACATAAGGGTGATCAATGAAAATCCGTGGAGCAACCTGTTTTGTCACAATATGTTTTTGAGGCCAAAGGAAGATAAACTCGAAAATTTTACTGCCGACTGGCAAATTATACAAGCTCCAAACTTTAGAGCCAACCCGGCTACTGATGGCACACGCCAGCACAATTTTGCAATGGTAAATTTTACAAAAAAAACCATCCTTATTGGCGGCACCGGTTACACTGGTGAAATGAAGAAAGGGATTTTTTCGGTACTCAATTATATTTTGCCGCATGATAAAAATGTATTGAGCATGCATTGCTCTGCCAATGTTGGTAAAGATGGTGACACGGCTATTTTCTTTGGATTAAGTGGCACCGGAAAAACTACTTTAAGCGCCGATCCTAACCGTCAGCTGATTGGTGATGATGAACATGGCTGGACAGAAAATACTGTTTTTAATTTTGAAGGCGGCTGCTATGCAAAAACAATTGACCTTACCGAAGAAAAAGAACCTGAAATTTTCAGGGCTGTAAAGCCAGGTGCATTGGTGGAAAATGTTCCTTTCATTAAAGGGTCTGCCCAGCTGGATTTTACCAGTAAAGAAATTACACCTAACACAAGGATGAGTTACCCATTGCATTTTATCAGCAATGCTTTGGAGCCTTCTATTGGCAATACGCCTAAAAATATTTTCTTTCTCACCTGCGATTCTTATGGTGTATTTCCGCCGGTAAGTAAATTATCTGCAGGTCAGGCCATGTACCAGTTCATTAGTGGATACACTGCAAAAATTGCCGGTACAGAGGCTGGTATAAATGAACCTAAGTCAACTTTCAGCGCCTGCTTTGGTGCACCATTTTTACCATTGCATCCCGGGCAATATGCTGCTATGCTGGGTAAAAAAATGACTGCCAATAAAGTAAATGTGTGGATGATCAACACCGGCTGGAGTGGTGGTAGATACGGTGTTGGCAAGCGGATGAAACTGGATTTTACCAGGGCTATGATTACTGCTGCACTGGAAGGAAAACTGAATGATGTGGAGTACG
This sequence comes from Chitinophagaceae bacterium, assembly GCA_031368105.1. Lineage (GTDB taxonomy): Bacteria > Bacteroidota > Bacteroidia > Chitinophagales > Chitinophagaceae > Ferruginibacter. The sequence goes on along the minus strand of JANLQY010000126.1, from coordinate 5,000 downwards.
AAGCACATCCTGTGTTTGGTATGATGATACCAAAAACCTGCCCCAATGTACCAACAGAAATTTTGAACCCACGCAACACCTGGGCCGATAAAATTGCCTATGATGAAGCTGCAAAAAAATTAGCTTTACAATTCATTAAAAATTTTGAAAAATACGCCAGCGGCGTAACAGAAGAGATATTAGCTGCAGCACCAACTGTATAAAACGATGTAGCGATTGTTAGCCAAAAAAAGAAACCCTCTTGATTTTATTCAGGAGGGTTTTCTTTTTTAAAATGCATGATGTGTTTTAATAAACAATTTTGATACTGGTTTTACTATTATCAGGCTTAATAATTTCAAGGATATAATTTCCATGAGCAGTATTATTATCCAAATCAATTACTGCATTACCATTCCCTTCTGCCTGCTGAATCTTTGTTGTTTTTAACAACTGCCCGATAAAACTATATAAGGTTGCGGTGTATTCTCCTCCCGGTTGTGCAGTAAAGTACAGGTTGATTTTCCCATCTGTTACCGGGTTAGGGAATACTGCAATAGAAGAAGCCTGTTCTCCAAAAAACACTTTGGCAATAGGGGTATATTTTTCCCTGCCGTTGATATCAATGCTTTTTACACGGAAATAATTAAGGCCGAATTGCGGTTGCTCATCTGTCCATTCATAATTATTGCTGTTGTTGTTGTTGTTTACATTTGTTTCAATTTGTTTTCTTGTAAAATGAATACCATCTGTTGACTTTTCTACTTCATATCTTTTTACATTGATCTCATTGGCTACTTTCCATTCTGTTTTAATAGTTGCATTTTGCCTGTATGCATTGATGTTGGTAAATGTTACGGGCAATACATTCATCAGCCTGAAATAAATTTTAAACCTGTCTTGTGATAATGAAGCTGCATCTGAAGTAACATTGAATGAATAAATAGTGGCACCATCAACATTGAGAGCTGTTTCTGAATTAGTAAATTTATCTTTTAAATAAGCCCTGGCAACAACCGCATTCAAATTTGCTAATTGAATAGCAAAGCGATAATTTTTTATTTTCATCGAACGCATGTTGTACTGTATGGTATCGGTCTCATTGATGGTTGCCTTCTTTTCAATTTGGTATAAAGCGCCACCTGCGCTGATGCCAAAATTCTCTGAATTATTGATCATTTTCTTTGCATCATCCAAATCAAATGCATCAGAAAAATTATTTCCATACAATGTCAAAGCACCGTCAAGTAAAGTAGTCGTGCTGTCTGTATCTACAGAAGAAAGCAGAACGCTGATACGGCCAAGAGTATTATTTGGCATTGGCCTGAAAACCATGCTGTTACTGGTGCCAACTTTTGCATTTTCATTGATGATTACACTGCCTGTTCCAGAGTTTTGAATCAGGAATGCCTGGCCTGATTGTATCGTGTTATTTATACTTAAAGCAGCTCCGTAACTACCGCCACCGGGGAATACTGTAAAGTCTGTGCCGGGTCCTCCGGTTTGAGTAAAATATTGATATGCCCCCACTCCTCTTATTCCCGTGAGTGCAGGATCCCACATTACAAAAGTAGTCCCGCTTACTGAACCACTGGTGCTTACATTTCTGAAATCAATGCTGGATGCAAATGGATTGCCCACCACACTATAGCTGCCTGTGCCACCAGTTAAATTGATTGTTTGCTTACCTGTACGCAGATTGCCCAAAGCCCTGATAACCGCATTGGAAGTAGCAGCATATTGATTATAATTTAAATTGGTTGATCTGCTTCCCCTCACAAATAACATGTATCCTTCATAATCCTTTACTGTTGTGCTAAGTGTATTGGGAATACCCGACCATGATGAAGAAGCCCGGTTAAATATCATTAAAGATGGATTGTTAAATGGTGTTGGATCAAAGCCAAGCGATGAACTGGAACCACTGATATGGATGCCAAAACCCGGATTAGGATTAATATTATTGGCATACACTAAATCTGTGTTTACAACACCTTCCTGCCAGGCTGTATTAATGGTAGGTGCAGCAGTAGACTGAACCGGAACGGTCATCATTCTCCATCCTCTTTTTGCTGGAATATACCTTTCAATTTGCACTTTGCCTGAGATACTTCCTAATGCATTTCCTGAGCCATCCACCGGTATCTGTGCTACCCTTGCTGTACCATTGGCATCCGACTTAAGGGTTAAATTATCAAAGGTGGTTAAAGTAGCGCCGCTTGCAACTGCCACACTTCCTGAACTGCTTCCTGCAGTGATATCAAGCGCCGTTTGCAGATTGGCCGTAGCATTGGTATTTAAGAATAAGTTCTTTAATATCCTGCTGCCACTTGTAAAAAACAACGGAACACTTGTACCGCTTATGCCAACACTTGAGGTATTTGATCCGGTAAGTGTTCCACTTGTTCTTTGTAAAGTATTAATGGTTAGTGTATCGCCATTGATAGTTAATGCTCCAGAAGTTAACTTTAGTGTACCTGCAACCGTGAAGTTTATTGCAGCAGCATACATAGTAACACCCGAAGAGTTATTTATTGTTAAATTATTTACAGTAGCTGGCAGCCCATCCCCTACAACCTGTGCTGAAGAACCACTATATATGTAATTGCCTGCTGTGCCGAAATTACGTGTTGTAGTTTGGATATTGCCAGTTGCACCCGATGAAGTAATACCAGCAGTTGATCCCATATTTAAAGTTCCACCACTTGCTAAATTATAAGAGCCTGTTCCAGATACCGTAAGGGTACCACAAACTAATGTTCCCCCATTACTAACAGTTGCATCGCCATTTGAAACAAAATTAGCCCCCAATGTCATTGTTGTTTTATCACTGATGGTGGTGGCACCTGCAACAGTGATAACGGAGCTTGATATTTTATTCGCTGTTCCAGTTCCATCCATATTTGAAAGAGTTAAGTTACCATATGTTAAAGTACCTACCGATGGTGTACCATAAACAGTTTGTGTCATTCCATTTCCGCCGTTATATTCGATTGTGCTGCCCGATGAAATATCCATTGTAGTGAAGCCTCCGGGGAAATTACTGCCAGGTATTGCTACGCCGGTAGAAGCCGAACTTCGTACTGCTTTATTATTTCCCAAAATCAATTTGGCACTTCCATTCATTGTAAATGTACCTCCCTGTTTTTCCCTTATCCATTGGCTGGCGGCCATATCTACTGTGCAACCATCATTAATAGTAAAATTGTTTAAAATATTATCTGGGGTATAGGTTCCTGTTACATGCTTTACGTAAGGCTTATTTTCATTACCTACAACAATATTATAAAAACAGTCATAATATACATTATTGTTCCACAAAACCTGTTGCAAACCAAATCCGTCAAATTCAATAGTACCGGGTGTAGTACCTGTACCAGGTATAGCAAGTGGATACGAAGGTGGATATCCACTACCTCCCGGAAGGATGAACTTTGCTGTCCTTCCAAATAATACGTCTCCCCTGAAAATGATCTTACTGTTTACATTACCAACCAGCAAAGATTGTGGGTATGTACTGGCAAAATAGGTTTCTCCTAACTTAAAATTAGCCCGAAAATCAACAATCCCAGAGCCGGCACTGTTTTCACCAATGAATATCTGGGTACTATTATCACCATTTAATACGTCAATAACTGCATTGTCATTAACCTTAAGGGTAAAACCCTGAGTACTCAGTTTTGCAATTTTGCCATTTCCCGTAATTGTGTAGTTAAGGCCATATATATCTATATCAGCACTAAGGGTAATTGTTGCGCTATTATTTAAAGCCATGGATACATTATTACATTGAGTAGGCGCCGTAGGTGAAGCAACATAAGTACTGCTGGAAGTTGACCAGTTAGCAGCTGTATTAAAATCTGTGCCGCTGGTAAAACCAGGTATAGAGGAACCTGCTCCTCCCCAATATAATGTTGTAAGCGTACCGCATGAAATATTAGTTCCGGTAATTGCATTGCCTGTCAATGGAGATGACGGAAGATATACTGGGCTTGTACCACAACTGCCGGTATTATATCCATAAATCCAGTAATAATAGGTAGTCCCTGAAGTCAACCCATTAGAAGTAAAGTTTGTGCCGGTACCAACATATTCAATATAGCCGGTAAGAGCTGATGAGCCCATGGTATATGTTGAGCCGTCCACCGGAGCGGATGGGGCAACATTGGTTGTTTTTCTTATCACCAGGTAATAGGCAGCAGTTATGCTGGGCGAAAAACTTCCAACTATACTGGTAACATTTACCGAAGGAAATACTAAAGCGGTTGGTTGCAAAGATGGGGTAGAAGCCGACCCATTAACTGTTAAACTAACATAATTAGAAATCAAACCACTACAGGAACCGCTTGTAATGACACAATTATAATCTGTTGCATCATCTGGTGTACCTACCGGATTGATAGTTAAGGTTGCTGAAGTTGCTCCCGAAATATTACCAACATTAGTTAAGTTGGCAGTCCCTTTTCTCCACTGATATGATAATGATGTACCGGTTGCAGTTATACTAAAGTTTATTGAAGTACCATCGCAGGCTGCTTTGTCTGTTGGTTGTGTTGTAATAGCTGGTGCTGCCACAATGGAGAGTGTAAAACTATTACCAGCACTAGTACATCCATTGGTGTTAGTTACTGCCAATGTACCTGTGTAGGTTCCTGCAGCCACACCTCCCGCAATCGAAAAAGTAATAGGAGTGGCAGGAAGTGCAGCACTGCCAACATTTACTAAGCCGGCTGCAAGCGCTGCCGCATTCCAGGTAATGCTGTATTGTGTTGGTGAGCCTGTAGTGCTGCTGTAACTGAGTGTACTCGTTTGCCCACTGCTGCTAAAGCATTTTGCTGTTGCTGTGGCTGATACTGTAATGGTTGGCAATGGATTTACCAGTACTGTTACTGTTTGCGGCGAACCTGTACAGCTGCCAATTGTAGAGGTTGGCGTGACGGTATAAATTACTGATGTTGCTGATGCTGTTGAAAGGGTCAGCGTATTACTTAATGTACTGGTAGATTGAGTAGTGGTACTTT
>JANLQY010000118.1:0-16032 GCA_031368105.1 Chitinophagaceae bacterium | reverse complement strand
ATGTCCGCTATCATCAGCAAATTTCTTAATCAGGTATTCGTAGCCTTCGCCCATGATATCATGAGGCACTTCGGCAATAGTGAGTTTCATTTTACTAAAATGCTCAATTAAGTCAAGCATTTTTTCGTCACTCATTCTGCGTTTGTTTGTCCATTGGGCATCACCAAACACATCATGCAGCATTTCAAAGTTAGCTTTCTCAATACCGTTTAATGCTTTTTGTAAAAAAGCACCCACATCAATTGTTTTCTTTCTTACATCTTCCCAATGGCAGTTTTTGGGAATTTGAAAGCGGTGGTTTTCAGCAAACTCTGCATAGCTTAAATCATTACCGCTTTCTTCCAGCGCTGATTGATATTCTTCATCCCACAAGTCGCTTACACGTTTAAAAAACAATAATGGAAATATGTATTGTTTAAAGTCAGCCGCATCAATCATACCACGTAAAATGTTGGCTGCTCCCCAGAGATAATCTTCTAATTGTTTTTGGGTCATAAAGTATTTGATTATGAAATATGTTTTTTCTTACCTCTTTATTTTATGCTTATGCATAATTGGTAATGTTATGTAATAATATTTTGTATAAAGATATATTGTATCCCTTTACAAAAGTTTATCATGCAGTTTGTATCGGTATTCATGTCCAAACAAAAACTTACGCACCAGCATTTCCGGTTTGCTGTTGGTGCTTTTTATCTGCTGCATATTAAAACGCCGCTGCTGTGCTGTATGTGTGTCTGCCATATTACAGTATAAAGATAATATGCTTTGCCAACCCTTCATTAACGCACAGACCACCCCGTTACCCTTTGCAAAAAAGGGTTTCACCGGCATTGCAGCAGCCTGTTTGCGGTTACTTCTTCTTCCTGTTTTTCCATGTCCAGCCGTTTTTCAGCTGGTTCAGTATCCATGGTTTGTTGTACAGGGCTTTTCCGCCCATCTTGGTGAAGGCTACTATACCATACTTGCGCCAGCCTTTGAGACAGCTGCCGGTAATTTTCAGCCATTGCATTACTTCTTGGCCATCCAGCCAAGGGCCTTCTGCAAATTCTTTGGGTAATTCTACTTTGCTTTCTTTGTTCATAAAACAGTGTTTTTTATTATGTCAAAAAAAGTGGCTTCTAACCCTTTGAGATAAGGGCGTGGGGAGGTAGGTAAATTATCTGCTGATGAAGATAAAAAAAATTATCAAACTAAATATAAAAATTATATGTTTTTTATTTTTTTTACCTGCCGGGGCAAAAAAAGCCGCTGTGACCCAGCGGCTTTAAAAAATGTGGTACGGCAGCCTTTACTGTACAAACTGTGATGCCACCGGGCTGTAGGCAATCTGCTGGCGGCTGCCAATAGCGGCCACTCTTACCCAGTACTGCTTTCCGGGCTGCAGGTTGCTGTAAGTAAACTTACTCCTGCTGGTGCTGGTACTCTGCCACTCGGTGGCTGCAGTGGGCTGCTGTTCAGTAATCTGGTGCAGGTAGCTTTTGGCTCCCTTTACAGCCACCACCGATGCCACCAGTTCGCCGGAGGTAACACCGTTGGCAATGCTCACATTGCCGGGGTTGTCAATGTACACCTGTTCGCCGGGTTTGTTGAGTGTGTAGCCGCTGCCGGTAAGCATGGCCGTGTTGCCAAGGGCCACGTTCATTACATACATACCCAGCTTGCCAAGGGTAACTTCCAGTGCCTGGCGGGCTTCGTTTTTAATAGCCACCTGCGTACGGTCGAGACCGGCAGCGGCTATCAATGCCAGGCTGTAGGTAGTAATGGCGCTCAGCAGTTCTGCCAGCGTGGGGGCAGGCGAAGGAAACGACTTATTACCCGTCATTTGCTCCAGGATGTACTCAGCCTTCTGCTCCAGGTTGGCGTCTGAAAAGTTGGCAAAGCTGGTACTGATCTTTTGCATTTTCATGGTATTGAAAATTAGATTGTTTGCCACAAGATTGTGGTTGTATTAAAAACTTTGCCGACGCATTTTTATTTTATTTTGTCACCATTATACCCCCAATGCCACTATTACCTGCTTTGCTTACAGCGGCAGCACCCGGCAGCACCCCATTTGCTCTTTTTTTGGCTTCTTTTATCCATGGGTGCTTAATTACAAATTCAGCTGAAACACTTACTGGTATGCAGTTTATGTCCCCTTGCCCAATAATCCTGCAACTTCTTTGTGGCAGCAAAAAATCAGCAGTTGTTGATGGAAAACTGCTGTTTGTTGACCAAAAATTGCTGTTTTACAGGTGGCAATCAGCAATAGTTGATGAACAATTGATAAAAGATGATCAACAATTACTATTTGTTGACCAACAATTGCTGTTTTACGGGTGGCAAGCAGCATTTGATGATGAACATTTGATGAAAGATGATCAAATATTGCTGTTTGTTGACCAACAATTGATGAAAGATGGTCGACAATTGAAGGTAGTTGATGAACAATTGCTGATAGTTGATCAACTGCCATCAAATGTTTGGGGGGTATCATAGATGTATACGGTAGTATTAAAGCAGATTGTGTAACCAGTTTTAGCGTTTCATTTATAGGGTCTTGGGCTCTGAGTCTTCACTTCATAAAATTAAAAGTTCTAAGGTAGGTCTCCACCATTAGCTTTGCAGCATGGCCGTGGAACTCGCCGCTATTCAGAAATTTTTTTTAAGGAATTATTTTTTTATTCATGCCCCTGCTGCAATAGCGGTGGGTTCTGCCAGGCACTTATCCTGCTGCACGGAAATCCGCCTGTGAATTCTTAAATTTTAAGAGGAGAATCGGAGTGGAATAAAGCTGAAGTGGCTTTATTGAATTGATTGTAGAATAGCTTTAATTTTGTCTTTCAATTCTGGGATGTCGTTCTTAATAATCTGCCAAACTAAACTTGAGTCAATACCGAAATATTCATGTGCAAATACATTTCGCATTCCTACAATTTGAACCCATTCGACATCTGTAAATTTTGATTTTAGTTCTTGGGAAACACGATTACCGGCTTCGCCAATTATTTCCATTTGCTTTATACAGGCAAATCTCATCATTGAATTTTCGATGAATGTGGGGAAGTCGGCTTTTGTTAAATATCTTTCAATCTCTTCAATTGCATCTAAAATATGCTTCAATCGAATTTCATCACCAAGCTCACTTCGCATAAATCAACTGTTTTTCACTATCTACAATTGGCTTAATGTATTTGGACATTCCGTTTGAAGAAACCAAATCAACTTTGTTGGCTAACAGCTTTTCAAGATCAATTTTCATTTGAATAAATTGCAGGCCTATTCTTTCGCTATAGTCCAGGTCTACTAAAATATCAATATCACTGTCATTGTCTGCACTTCCGTTAAGGTATGAGCCAAAGAGATAGGCTTTCAAAACCGGACGTGTCTTAAAATAACGTTTAATGGATTCTATTTTTGAGTCATCGAGCGTCATAAAGCAAATATACAAACTTCAAAAAGAATTAGGTGACCTTACGCTTCGGTTGTTGGTCGGGAGACGCAACTACGGCGTGTGCTGAGTGGCTTGTTGCTTTTAATGATATACCAATGAAGGTGAAGTTACAAGGTTGATATACCAACAAAGGCGAAGTCAATATATTACACGCTTGCAATCGCTTGCCTGATAACTTTTAATACTTCTTCGGGTTTTGACATATGTGGTACATGGCTCGTTTCAAGCTCAGTCATTTTTGCACCAATCCTCTTAGCCATGATGTCTTGAAGTACAGGGCTGATGGCTTGGTCATTTTTTGCTAAAATATACCAACTGGGTTTTTCTTTCCATGCAGGGCTGGTCATTTTTTCTCCTAGCAATAATGCAGCAGCAGGGCCTTGCGTATAGTGAATAAGCTCCCATTGTTTTTCTTGAAGGTCTTCTGCAAAATATTTTTGTATTCCCTCTTTGGTCAGCCATATATATTCGTCCACAAATTCTATGTGTTGAAGTATTGGAGTGGGATAATCTTGCATAAGGCTTGCAAATGTTTCATTTTCGTCCGGCGCAAAAGCTGCTACATATACTAAGGCTTTTACTTTTGGGTTATTGCCCGCCGCTGTAATAACAACTCCGCCCCATGAATGTCCAACAAGTACTATGGGTGCTTTAAGCTTTGCAAAAGCTCTTTGAGTGGCAGCCACATCGTCTGCTAATGTTGATAAGGGGTTTTGCACAGAAATTACTTCGTGTCCTTCGGCAAGAAGAGGGGGGCTACTTCATTCCAACAGGAGCCGTCTGCCCAAAGTCCGTGTACAAATACAATGCTTACTTTTTTCATGATGTTACTTTTTTTTATGGTTAATTATAATGTCTGTTTGACAACATAGCAGCCTACAACTCATAAATATGCCAAAGTATTTTCCATTTCGCTCTAATGAAATTGTCTCATAGATCTATACATAAAAAACAATACAAAATATAAACGCCCCGAAATTTCCGGGGCGTTTATTATAAAATAAATTTTAAAGATCAATAGCCAAATATCTGTTCCAGTGTAAGTTTTTTTACATCGCCGTATTTTTTCAGCATCGCTTCCGGCAATCTTTTTTCTGCAGCCACCACACAGTAAGTGTAAGGCTTGTTGGCAAGGTTGGCACTGTGAAATGCTTTCAGTTCATCGTACCCAATCTTGTCCACATCGGCATAAATCTTTTTGCGGATGTCTTCTGTAAGACCCTTACGCTGAGCAGTAAGGTAGTTGACAATAATGGCATCCTGTGTAATGCGTTCTGTCTCGATGTCTTTTTTAATACCCACTTTAGCCGTCTTGATATTTTCCACCACGTTGGGCAAATCATTCAGCAGTTCATTCATGGCCACCACCGATTCGTTGAACTTATCTGCCTGGCAACCTACATACGCCAGCGTATAAAAAGGATCTTCTTTTTTATCGGGCTTGGCATAAAAAGCAAAAGTGGAATAAGCCAGCGCCTTGCTTTCCCTGATGGTTTGAAATACCAATGTACCCATGCCGCCGCCAAAATAATTATTAAAAATATCTACCACCGGTTCTGCATCGGCGCTGTAAGGTGCTGCATTGCGTATCCAGCGAATTTCAGATTGCACCATGTTGTAATCAGCAAATAATATTTGATTGGCTGTTTGTGTGGTGAAAGTAAATTCTGCTTTTTTATCTGCCGCAGTAAAAGCAGCAGGCACGGTGTGCAGGGCTTTCAATCCTGCAGTTAATGCAGTCAGTGATTGTGGGCCGTAGTACAATATTTTATGGGCATTGTTATTTAATGAATGCAGGATGTTCAGCAATTCTTCTGCAGTAATACTATTTATTTCATCATTGCTCAATACATAATTGTATGGATTTTTTTCTCCAAACCTTGCATACGAAACAAGCCCCTGCATAATAGCACCTTTATTCAGTTTGGCATCGCTTCTTGCTTTTGCAATTCTTGCTTTTAAAGATTTTAATGCGGCTTCATCTGCCCTGCAATTTTTCAACAGGCTTTCAAAAAGCGTAACTGCTTTGGTGAAATTCTCCTGTAATCCTTCAATGGTTACGGTGGTAAATTCTGTGCCCGGAGTAACGGTAAAGCTGCAGGCAATTTTGTAAAACTCTTTGGTAATATCTTCTGCACTCATTTTGTCGGTGCCTAAAAATTGCAGGTACTGTGCAGCCATGCCCAGTTTTTTATTGTTCCATGTACCCAGGTCGTAGCGGTACTTCAGCCGGAAAATACTGTTGTCTTTATTGGGCACATACAATATTGCTGCAGCGCCTGCACTGCCTTTTTGTATGTCTTTGGTATAATCTAAAAACACAGGCTTCATTGGGCTGGTAGGCAGGTCATTTACTGCTTTTACAAAATCACTTTGTGCATCCCGGTTGGTTTCCACTGCTGTGATGGCGGGCTTCTCCACTTTCAATACATTCTTGTCTTCGCCTTTGCGTTTTAAAATGGCAACATAATTATTACCAAAATATTTATTGGCAAATGCCACAATATCTTTTTTGGTAAGCTTGCTTAATAAGTCGGTGTAAGCCACCTGCTCTTTCCAATCCTGTTCGCTGGTAAAAGCATCCATCAAATCACTTGCACGGTTGCTGTAAGACTCTGTATTTTGGATCTTCGCTTTCTTCTGGTTGTTGATGATGGAAGTGATGAGGTTGTCATCAAAATTTCCTGATTTCAAATTATCAATTTCACCCAGCATCAGCGCTTTCACATCTTCCAGCGACTGCCCAAGTGTTGGCGTGCCCGACATGTATAATATGCCATAATCAATCAACGTGTAGGCAGAGGCAGAAGCCCTTAACAGTTTTTGTTTTTTTATTAAGTTCAAATCTATCAGTCCTGCTTTGCCATTGGTTAATATTTGTCCAACTAAATCGGCCAGTAAAATATCTTTTGCTTTATTGCCCGGCAGGCGGAAACCAATAGATACACTTTCTGCATCGGGGCCCACCACTTCTTTCAGGATAGGAGCCGCAATAGGAACTTCCGGCGCAAAACTATATTTAGGAATAGCTTTTGTTTTCATGTAAGAAAAAGCAGCGTCAATCTTTTTGATCATTACGTCGGGATCAAAATCTCCGCTCATGATAACACCCATATTGTTGGGTACATAATACGTATTGAAATAATTCCGGATAGCTTCCAGCGAAGGATTTTTTAAATGCTCAATGGTGCCGATGGTGGTTTGTTTACCATAATTATTATTCTTGAATAATTCCCTGAACATTGTTTCATTCACCTTTCTGCCATCATTATCAAGGCCACGATTTTTTTCTTCGTATACCGCTTCCAGTTCGGTATGAAAAATACGGAACACCGGGTAGCGGAATCTTTCGCCCTGCACTTTCAAATATTTATCCATTGCGTTGGCAGGCACATCATCTGTGTATACAGTTTGCTCAAAGGAGGTGAATGCATTGGTGCCCTGTGCACCCATGCTGCCCATCATTTTATCATATTCATTGGCAATGGCAAACTTAGCCGCCACGCCGCTTACAGAATCTATCTCGTGATAAATTGCTTTTCTTTTGCTGCTGTCTGTTGTTTTGTTATACACTTCATACAGTGCATTTATTTTATCCAGTTCCGGTTTTTCTTTTTTCCAGCTGAGGGAGCCGTATTTGTCGGTGCCTTTAAACAGCATGTGTTCCAGGTAGTGTGCCAGCCCGGTATGGTCTGCCGGATCGGTTTTGCTGCCGGCCTTGGTAGCCACATAACATTGGATACGGGGGTCTTTGTTTGTTGGGCTAAGGATAACAGTGAGCCCGTTTTTCAAAGTGTAAAACCTTGCTTTGGCCGGGTCGTTGGTTACATACCTGTAAGTGTAGCCGCCGGAACTTGCCTGCTGCCATTGGTATTTGGAAGCTTGCGGAGTTTTAGCTGGTTGTGCCATTACTGCTATCTGCAGCAGCAACACTGTCAGCAACATCAGATTTTTCTTCATATACATCATTTGGTTTAAGTAAAATGGGTGGTAAATATAGTAAGCTATTGCTGTATTGATGTGCCATTTAAAATAAATTATCCATTTTTTTAAGAGGCAGTTTTTATTAATGAATTACTTTTGGAAATAATGCAGACAGCAAACAAACCAACATATCCCATTGCTTACAAATGGCTTTCGTATGGCATTGTGCTGGCTTTTGTTTACTACTGGCTGTTTACCATCGCCATTATTTTTTTACCCAAAACAATTAATACCGTTACTCCACGCCAGGCGGTTGTTTACACGGCTTTTGTGCGGCAAAACTGGCAGTTGTTTGCAGCGTCAAAAGTGTACAATAGGCAATTGAATGTGGTGTTGAGGGATAAGATTACCCAACAGCCAACCGACACGATAGACCTGGTGCAATACAGCATTGCTGAAAAGCGTCAGCAGGCTCCCTTTAATAATTATGAAGATGCCATTGACCACATTTTGTACAAAGAGATGAATGGTTTGGAAAGACAACTGGCAGTTAAGAAAAAATTATTGCAGCAACAATTTCCCGGCAGGGCGGATAGTTTTTATATGCAGCAAAGTTCTTTACTGCTGGAGCAGGACAGCCTGCAACAGAACCTGCAGAATTTAATGAACTATGCAAAATATGTATTGCAGAAAAAGAAAATAAATACCACAAACAAAGAGTTCCAACTGACGGAGGTGCACAAATATATTCAGCCGCCGTTGCCGGTATACAGCATTGCCGGAGACAGCACAGCGGAGCCTCTTTTTATTTCAACCTTTAAAAATTTATAGCAGGTGTTTAATATTAAACAAATGATAGGGCATCTGCAGCAGCGCAATCAAAAGGCTTACTACCTTGCTTTTTTGAGAGTGGCATTGAGCATTTGGTATTTAAAAGAATTGCTCTTTCGCTGGCCGGCACTTGAAATACTGTACAGCGGTCATGGCCTTTTTAAATTAAAACCTTCTGCCGCTATTTCCCTTTTTCATCTGAACCCATTATGGCTGCAGCAACATTACATGATGGCAGTGTACGCCTGTATTTTTTTGTTGCTGTTGAATATTATTGGCATTGGCAGAAACATTGTTTCATTCTTAGTTTTCATTGCGCTTGCATTGTTGCAAAATATGAATGATACATTTGGTAATGGCGGCGACTGGATGGCTTTGTTGCTGATGTTTTATTTATCATTTGCTGATACGTTTTCTTATTTTACTTTGCTTAAGCAAAAAATATATTCACCCGAAATGCAGCGGCTGCACAACCTTGTCAGTAACCTTGCATCGTATGCCATCATAATTAACTTATGCCTGGTTTATTTTATGGCAGGCTTGTACAAAGCCCAGGATCCTTACTGGTTAAAAGGAACAGGGATATATTATTTTTTGAACGATGACCGGTATTCAATTTTGGCGGCCAATAAACAAATTGTTTCGTCTTCAGTATGGATGTATGCAGTGAATTATGGTACGGTGCTGTTTGAAATAAGTTTTCCTTTTTTAGTCTTTTTCAAACGCAGCCGGTGGATTGCTTTATTGCTGGGTGTGCTGATGCACCTGGGTATTTATTTCTTTTTAATGATCTACGGCATGTCGGTGGTTTTTATTCTTCAGTATGGTTTATTTTTCAGCAATGAAGAAATTATTTCTATAGTTGAAAAGATAAAGGCGATGCTAAAATTTAAAAGAAAAACTTTGCCTGCTGTAATAAAATAATGGGATTTACTTTTACAAAAAAAACAATAGTAATGAATATGAAAAAATTCCTGAAAATTATCCTGAAAACTTTTCTTGTTTTATTTCTGCTGATCAATATCATCACAGCTTTTCATGCCTACAAGTTTACTCACTTTTATAACCAGGGAGAGGTAGCCATTAAAAAAAAGGAAGATAAAAGCATATGGGATGTAACGAAAGAAATTTTCTTTGGCATTAATGCTGTAAAACAAAAAAATACAGTGCCGGATTCAGCTTTTGAAACAGTTATCCTCAGCACAAAAGACAGTATTAAATTGGAGGGCTGGTATATAAAAACCAGCAGCATTGCTAAAGGCACTGTGATATTATTTCATGGCCACGGCAATAAAAAAACATCTGTGGTGGATGAAGCGGCAGGGTTTAGAAAATTAGGTTACCACACTTTTCTGCTGGATTTCAGGGCACATGGCAGCAGCGGTGGAAACACCTGCACCATTGGTTTTAATGAAAGTGAAGATGTGAAACTGGCTTATGATTTTATAAAAGACAAAGGAGAAAAAAATATTGTGCTTTGGGGTATATCAATGGGAGCGGCAGCCATCACCAAAGCAATGAATGATTATACTTTGCAGCCATCCAAAGTAATTTTAGAAATGCCTTTCGCCTCTATATTACAGGCAGCAGAAGGCAGAATAAAAATGATGGGGCTGCCCGGAGAACCATTAGGAACCTTCATTACTTTTTGGGGTGGTACAGAGCATGGTTTTTGGGGTTTTGGTATGAAGCCATCTGAGTTTGTAAAAAAAATAACAGTGCCAACTTTATTGCAATGGGGTAAAAAAGATCCCCGTGTGCAGGAGGTAGAAACCGATGCCATTTACAAAAATCTTGCAGGCAAAAAACAGCTGGTGGTGTATGAAACTGCCGCCCATGAATCGTTGTGTGATAAAGAGCATGATAAATGGATGGCATCTGTTGCTGGTTTTTTGAATTAATAAGTTACACAACCGATGCACCCAAAAGATATTTCCATCGCCGATTTTACTTACCATTTACCGGAAGAAAAAATTGCAGCTTTCCCTTTGGCAGAGAGGGACTACTCTAAACTGTTGTTGTATAAAGATGGCGTTATCTCACAGGATGTTTATAAAAATATTGCTGCACATATTCCTGCCAACAGCCTGTTGGTATTCAACAATACTAAAGTAATACAAGCAAGGATATTATTTCAAAAACCAACAGGTGGGGTGATAGAAATTTTTTGCCTGGAGCCTTATGAAGGAATCAATGAGTACAGTGTGATCATGGGCAAAAAAGAAAAGGTGAAATGGAAGTGCTTAATTGGCGGTGCAAGTAAATGGAAAGAGGGTGCCTTGGTGAAGCAATTGACAATTGACAATAAACAATTGGTGATGGAAGCAAGGTTGGTAGGAAAACTTTCTGATGCTTATGTGGTGGAGCTTTCGTGGCAACCGGCTCATTACAGTTTTGCAGAAATACTTGAATTGTTTGGCGATATGCCGTTGCCTCCCTACATCAAAAGAAAAGCGGACGATGCAGACAAAGAAAGATATCAAACCATTTATGCAAAACAGGAAGGCAGTGTGGCAGCACCAACAGCAGGCCTGCATTTTACCGATAATATTTTTGCAGAACTGGCAGAAAAAAATATCAGCAAAGCGTATGTAACCCTGCATGTGGGAGCCGGTACTTTTAAACCCGTAAAAGCTGCCAGCCTGCAGGGCCACGAAATGCACAGCGAATGGATAGAGGTAAATAAAGAAACAGTTGAGCAACTGATTAATAATATTGATAACGGCATCATCGCAGTAGGCACTACATCGCTGCGTACTATTGAAAGTCTTTACTGGATGGGAGTGAAAACAATTTTACAACCGACAATAGGAACAGCAGACTTAACTATTCAGCAATGGGATGTATATGAACCGCCGCTGGCAGAAACAAATTATACTGCTAAGGAAGCACTTGAATCATTGCTGTTGTGGATGAAAAAAAATAACAGTTTTCGGATATTGGCTGCTACACAAATTTTGATTGCACCAGGCTATCAATACAAAGTAGCCAAAGCCATCATCACAAATTTCCATCAGCCGCAATCCACTTTATTGTTATTAGTAGCCGCCGCAGTTGGCAACGATTGGAAGAAGATATACCAGTACGCCCTGGAAAATGATTTTCGCTTTTTAAGTTATGGAGATGGAAGTTTAATCTTCGCTGCCCCATCCCCTAAAGGGATGACTAATTAATCAGGCTGTAAGTATAACTCCCCTTTAGGGGATGGTGGCGGCTTTACGGCTGTATCGTAACGGGTGTGCCTACAGGAATATAACTAAACAAATCTTTCATCTCTGTATATTTTACCGACACACATCCATCTGTCCAGTTGTAAAAATTATCAATCGTCCATTCTTCTTCCGGCCTGGTGGCATGTATGGCAATACCATTGCCAATCTTTGCCGATTTAGGAATGATGCCTTTTTGTTTTCTTTCAGCAAATTTCAGCCTGTCCATTTCATTTGGAAAATCCAGCAATAATTCCGGCCCCCATTTAGGATGTATTTTTTTCAGGATGATTTTAAAATTTCCGTTGGGAGTTTTTTTATCACCCTCCCTCATTTTATCACTCAGGTCTTTGCTGCCAAATACAATTGGGTAAGTGGCAAACCAACCCTCTGCATCATATACCTTCAATTCATAATCACTTTTATCTACGATGATGTAATAAGGATTTTCTTCTTTTAAAATTACCGGCTTCTTTACCTTCCTGGTGATGGTTGATTTTTTTGCAGAACGTATTTTGTTTTTGCCGGGGGGCATAAAAGCCAGCAACGCAAAAAGCGAAACAATAAGGGCGGCTGAATACAAAACTGAATTTTTCATACTGGAAAATTATGGAATACCACAAAACAAACGCTGTGCCAGCCAAAAATATTTTAGTACAATGAGAAAAGCTTAACAAAAATTAATATTAACTAAAAGTTTTTTTTCTGCCAATACAATAAAATAAAAAAGATGAAAGCATTTGTTGATGATTTCATCTTTTGTCAGGAATTGCCACAGGGGGAATTGATCCTGGTTAAGCCCTGCCTGCCCACAAACCACTACGCAATGTTACCGGCAGTTTTGTGTAGATTTATTCTTTTTGTAAGAAAATATGCAATTATTAAATTGGGTATCCAGCACAGGTATGCAACTATTCTGTATGCAATTATAAAGTCATGAAACAGGATAGTTAAAAGGGGTAACCAAATCCTGAGTGTTACTGCAGCAAAGCAAGCCGCATAACTGTAAATCATCATTTTTTGATGTGATGCTATTCGTTTGTTCCTGATATGAATATATGCATTCAATGTTGTGTAAAACCAAATAATCCCTAAAGAAATAAACCCCAAAGTTGTTATAATACCACCTTTTGCATACAATGCAATATAAAATGATGCGGTTGCACTTAATAGTGAAAAAATAATATAAAGTTTGCCGATTTGCCTATGCAGAGACATTTTAGTTGTTCTGATTTTCCGGTTAAACTGAGGCCACCCAATTAGCAATGCAAGCCCACCTAAAATGATATGAGTATAAAATCCTGTATTCCAAAAAACATCCGAAAGTACAATCTCACTTTTTGATTGTAATAAGCCAAACTTTCGGTCAATTAAAAAATAGATAGCAGGATAAAGTCCAACCAATGTAGCAAATACAGCAAATAATATTTTGAATAATTTTTTTATCATGATTCTTAGCGGCTTTTAAAAACTGCCACCAATATAAAATAATTTATTCTTTTTACCAGTTGCTAAGCCTTACACCCAAAGTATAGGGCCGCATATCCAACCCTCTTTTATAAAAACTGTTGGGAGAATAAGAACCATAGAGGCGTACCGGCCCAAGGCCAATTTCTCCAACATAAGAAAATTTGAATTGCTCCAGGTCGAAGCCGCCATTATTTTTTTTCTTGCCTCTTGGTTCGCTTATTTGTTTGTTGCGGCTGCTGTAGAGGTAGCCTGCACTTACGCCCAGGCTAATGCTGAATCCTTTGTTTTGTTTGTTGGGGTTGGTACAATAATTCAGCATAAAAGGCACGGTAACATAATCTGCTGCCAGCTTGTTTTTAGAAAAACTAACAGAGTCTCTAATGATGACTGGTGCAGGAGCTACGCCGGTTACAAAAGGATTGTCTTTCAAATAACTTACCTGCGAATTGTAGCGGTAATTATTCAGTTCAACACCCAGGCCGTATTTTAAATTCAGGTGGTGGTCAATAAGATTGAGCCGCTGCATAAACAACCAGATATTGATGTCAATGCTTTTGCCAACGTTTAGATTAAAATCGGTTGCTCCCAATGGCGCAGCACCTGTTCTGTTGTAAAGATAGCCACCGGTATTACCATAATTTGTTTTATCAGCATAGTTGGCAAAACCAATATCCAGTATCACCCAGTTGGTATTTACATTTGATTTTTTGCCTTTGTGTTTTTTTTCATACCCGCTCTCGTCGTTGTAATTGTTGTTGTTTTTTGAATTGTTTTTTTCGCCATTGGTCACAATGATCATATTGCCGATACGGATGCTGTCGCTTTCTTTGGCGGATGGTATGGTTGTATCTGCCATCATTTTTATACCGGCAGCAGAATTGCTGGCTTCTGTTTTTTGCCCGCCTTTTGTTATGATGATCATGTTGCCAATGCGGATGCTGTCGGTTTCTTTTATTTGCGCCGTTGCTGCCGTGCAATACAAAGCAAGCGCCATCAATGTAAATAGCTGTTTCATAAAATTATATGTTCTGATTGTATAGCCTGTATAGATTGCCATTGGCTTTTTTGAAGAAAGTATTCAAAAAAATTATTGCATGGCAAAAGACATGTTGGCAATTTTTATATTATCCCCGCTGCCGGTTTTAATGTTTGCTTTTCTTTCAAGAACCCTTTTTACTTTTTTAAAGAAACCGCCAATTTTTGTCTTCTTCGGTTTATCATCATCTTCCTCCTCATCAAAACGGGCAAAGTTTTTCTTGTTGTCATTGTTATCTGCAAAGACTGTATTGACGGCATAAGTATCAGGGGCTGTTATTTTATTTTCTAGCGGGTCTGTGCTGCCGGGTTCATTTTTAATCTCTTTCTTTTCAGGTGGTACGTTTGCTGTTTCTGTTTTGTTACCAGATGTGTTGTTAAGGGTTTCTAAAACAAGGGTTGGTAGATTATTATTCTCCCGTTGCTGCAATACCATTTCATTCTTTTCTTTGCTGATCCTGGATTGTGGCAATTTTTTATTTTCAGGTAATGTGTTGTTACTATAGCCATTTTGTTTAATGGCAGTAGTGCCAGCTTCTTTTTCTATTGTAGAATTTGCAGGAATATTTTGGTCAGTAATGCTTGTTGTTTTTTCAGCCGGGTTTACTTTGTCGGTGCCACTGGCGGTTTCAGCAGCAGGTAAAGCAGTAGTCCTTTTATTGAAGTAGCTAACAGCTCCCCATAGCCCAAAACCAATCAGTATAGCCGCTGCCAATCTCCACCAACTGAATGGAACCACCCTGCCGCTTTCTTTTTTGTACAAAGATTCCTTATCAGCAAAAACAATTGCATCTGCTGCAGATAATTTGGTTTGTTGTAATAAGTTCCATTCTTTTTTTACTGCCTCATCGTTTTTTATAAGAGATTCAATGTGTTGCTTTTCATTTACTGCAAGTTCATTGTCCAGCAGCAATAATAATTGTTGTTGAATTTCTGTATCAAGAGACTGCGGCTTCAGTAAGTTTCCTTTATTCTCAAACAAAACTTCCTCTGGCTCCAGGATTGCCTGTTGCAGCATCCGCATTTCTTCCTTCAGATCCGGATTATCAGCCAGGAACAGCTCCACGATATTCTTTTCCGCAGCAGACAATTCATTGTCTGCATACAGTAAAAAATACTCTTCGTAATTATCTCGGTTGATATTCATTTTTTGTTTTTCTCTTAAAATTCTCTTACTTCAAAATTCCTCTGTTAGCTAACGGCGGCGGTTAAATAATGTTCTCCGGTTTCACAATATACTCCCTTAGGTGCAGCCTTGCCCGGTGTAAATACACTTTCACCTGGCTTTCATTCAACCCGGTTATCTGCCCTATCTCTTCATAATTATAACCTTCATAATCTTTCAGCATCACCAGGCTCCGCTGTGTTTCATTCAGCCGGTTCAATGCTTCCTGCAATACTTTTTTTGAATCATGCTGTTGGCGATTGCTTATTTTTGATTCTGCTGAAAATTCTTCTCTTAATACAATCCGCTTGTGCTTTCTGATATGATCGATCATCTGGTTGTAAGCCACGGTAAATAAAAAACTTTTACACTTTTCATTTATCACAGTTTCCCTGTTTATCCATAATTTTTCAAAAGCACCCTGCACCACATCTTTTGCATCCTCTTCATGCCTCAGGTTTTTGAGGATAAAGCGGTACACATTATCTGCATACACAGTTACACATTGATTATATTCTTTCTCGGTCATACAGCTTTTGGCGCTGGTTTATTGCAGTAAAGGTTAAATAATTATGATTGATACGTTTGCAGGCACAATAAGTTACAGCAAAGCAAAATTAATCAGCTTTCTGATTGAAACATAGTTTGGGAAATGATATTCCACTGCAGGGGAGAACCAGCTTTTTTGCAGGGGCCGCTGCATTTTACAGGGGCGTCAGTATTAATGGGAATTGTTGATGCTGCTACTGACTTGTAGGAACTGAATACCAGTAAGCTGATAGAGCCAACGGCGAGTAACAAAAGTAGTATAGCAGACCTTTTTATCAAAGCAGGGAATGTTATTTAGAAGCTGTTTGAGTTAATTATTTAAAAGTTCTTATGTGTATAAGTTGAGAACTAAAGTTGTGTAAAAAAGAAAGTTGCCCGATAGTAGTGGAATGACAAAACCCCACCACTTTTCA
>JANLQY010000103.1:0-54328 GCA_031368105.1 Chitinophagaceae bacterium | reverse complement strand
GGAATAAATGAAAGCAGTCTGTTAATTGTTTCCATTACCCTTTTTGAAAATCAAAGAACTAAATATTGAATCACCACTTCTATCCTAAGTTTTACACAAAACACCAAAAAGTGTTAATAATCTTCCGAACACCTGTGGTGTTCTCACCAACATCCGAAGCCAAGAATTAAAGGCAAGATTACTACGCCAGGTTTCCTTCTTCACGAATCACCTCCCCATTAAAAACAGGGTGGCCTCATAAAAAAAGCGTTAAGAAAATTTCTCAGCCCCAATCCCTCAGCTTCCCAACCCCTTCAAAACCATTTCAAGGCATAGGGTCATACCCATGCCCACCCCACGGATGGCACCGGGCAATCCTTTTGATAGTAAGCCATAAACCTTTGATGGGACCATATTTTTTTAAAGCTTCTATGCCATAATGAGAGCAGGTAGGAGTATAGCGGCATTTGCTTCCCAGCCAGGGAGAAATAATCAACTGGTATAGTTTTATCAAAATGATAAAAGGAAAACTAAGTATTGGCAGCAGCTTCTTCATTGGCAATTTTTTTTAGCCTCACCAGCACAGCTTTTATTTTGGATGATACCAAATCATATTCCGGCACTTCATTGCCGATGTAGATGATGAAGACATGAATGTTGTTACCACTTTGCTGCAGGCTCGTTTGCAATTCATTTTTTTGAAGCCGGTAGGCTTCCCTCATTAATCTTTTTATGCGGTTGCGGTGTACTGCTTTTTTAAAATAACGCTTGCTTACACTGAACGCAGTTTGCAATTGTTCGCTGCGGGCAGATGCCTGATCGGTTGATACAGGCTTTTGATAAACTACTTTAAATGGAAACAATGAAAATGATTTGCCACTTACAAACAATTGCTCAATCGCCTTGCGGCTTTTAAGGCGTTCATTTTTACCAAGTGTGTATGTTGGTTTATTTTCCAATGTTGTAAAATTAAAAAAGCTCTCCAATAGGAGAGCTTATATTTTTATACCCCAGTTCCCCCTTTAGGGGGCGGAGGGGGTTATTTTTTACCAAAACGTTCGTCAGAAACAGTCAGCTTAACACGGCCCTTTTTACGGCGGCTGGCTAATACTTTACGACCGTTAGCTGTTTGCATACGCTCACGAAAACCATGTACATGTTTTCTGCGGCGCACATGCGGTTGGTATGTTCTTTTTTTACCTGGCATTGTATTAAATTTTTCCTTTTAAAAATATTTTTTAAAAACGCTTTTTATTTACACTCACCAAGGCACCATCCCTGCTGTTTGTGAAAGGACGGCGAAAGTAATAAATAATTTTCAATTAAGCAGTGTCAATTAAGAATATAATGAAATTAAAGCGCCAAATGGGTTGATTTTACTGGCTTCCCGTAAAAAATAGCGGCTTTTGCATCAAAGTCTTTGGCCGCATCTGTTGTGTAAAAGTTTTGCCGGCTGTTCTTTTCGCATTGTATTTCTATTTCAGGATGCCTGTCCAGGTAATCGGCAAGCCCATTGGCCACTATTTCCCCTTGCGAAATAATAGAGAAGCCCGTTGGCAAAAACTGTTTTATCTTATCTATCAACAATGGATAATGGGTACAGGCAAGCAATACCGTATCCATATTGCCTGATTGAGACAGCAGGTTTTTTATGTGTTTTTCTATAAAATAATCTGCCCCGGGGCTGGTATGTTCATTGTTCTCCACCAGCGGCACCCACATGGGGCATGCCTCCTGGTACACTTTTGTTCCGGGGAAAAATTTTTCAATCTCAATTAAATAAGATTGTGATTGAACCGTGCCGGTAGTACCTAAAACACCTACACTCCCGCTCTTTGTGAACTGCCCAATTATTTCTGATGTAGGCCGTATCACTCCCAATACCCTTTTTGACGGATCAATTTTTGGCAGGTCATTTTGCTGTATGGTACGCAGGGCTTTGGCGGATGCAGTATTACAGGCCAGTATCACCAAAGGACAGCCTTGTTTAAAAAACCATTCCACACACTGCAAAGTATATTGATACACCGAATCAAAACTACGTGTGCCGTAAGGAGCCCTGGCATTATCGCCCAGGTAGATATAATCATACTGAGGCAGCCTGGCTGCAATTTCTTTTAAAACAGTTAAGCCACCATAACCACTGTCAAATACTCCAATTGGGCCTTTTATCATGTATCAAAAATAAGAAAGCCATCCCGTTTTATGGGATGGCTTAATGAATTATTTAGTGCAATAAAATTATTGTTTAGCTTTTGCAGGTGCTGCACCTTTTGGTTGAGCCGCAGGCTTATCTGCAATACCTAATTTCTTTTTTACCAATGGCAAGATATCTTCTCCCGGAGGGCCTACTAAAACAGCAGCAGATTCAAGCACATAAGCATAACCACTTTCTTTTGCAGTAGCTTTCACTGCCTCAAAAGCTTTGGCTTTAATTGGTGTAATCAATGCCTGTGATTTTTCCTGTACCATTTGCTGCATGGTCTGATTCCAGCCTTGCACTTTTTGATACAGTGCAATCAGGTCGTTTCTCCTTAATTCTTTTGCTGCTGGTGAAAGCCTTGCTGAATCTTGTTGAAACAGACTGTCTTTCTCATTCAGTTCACGGTAATAGTCATTACCCTGCTGCTGAAGTGAAGACTGGTAATCCTGTAATTGTGCATTGGCCTTTTCTGTTTCAGGCATTGACCCAATTAATTCTTCTGTGCTGATGTAGCCGATTTTTGCCTGGGCCGAAACTGTATTTGTAAAACCAAAAACTGAAATGGCAACCACCAACGTTAGTACTAATTTTTTCATTGTTGTGTTTAAATTTTTAAAATCTCTTCCCTTATTTTTTACTAAACAAAACCAGGGAGGCTGTTTGTGAATAATTATACTTTATTTTAATTTTCCTGATAAAACAATAAGCAAGCCATTAGTCATTTTTTCAACAATAATAGCTGCAAACTAATTAGCTATTGTGATTTATTTAACGCCCAAAAATCTCAGCACTTCATCGCTCCTGTCTAGTTTTGGGTCGGCAAATATAACGGTAATTCCTTCACTTTTATCCAAAATAAAGTCATAAGATTTATCCACTGCCAGTTTTTGAATGGCGGTATAAACCTTATCTTGTATAGGTTTTATCAGTTCCTGCCTTTTTTTGAAAAGGTCGCCTTCAAAACCAAACCGTTTTTTTTGCAGGTCTCTTACTTCCTTTTCTTTATTGTACAATTCGTCTTCTCTTTTCTTTTTCAGCTCATCACTCAGCATTACCTGTTCAGCATCATAGTCTTTATACATTTTATCCAAAACCGTTTGTTTGGTTTCAATTTCCTGCTGCCACAGAGCACTAAACTGGTTTAGTTTTGTTTGCGACTCTTTGTACTCCGGCAATTTTTCCAGAATGTATTTTGAATCTATTACAGCATACCGCTGTGCATGCACCGCTACTGCTAAAAGTAAAAGGCAACTGGCAAGGAACAAGTATTTTTTCATCTGCTTATTATTTTGTTGGATAATATTAGTCAACAAAAAACTGGTGATTAATTTTTATTGACTGTCTTTTATTTTACAAATAAACGAATTAACCAGTTAATATTTTACTTTGGCTCCTGTCCCAGCATAAAGGTAAATTTAAAGGCGCTTTTAAGCTGCTCTCCTGGTTTTATCCTGTCGAATCCGATTCCATAATCAAAGCCTAAGAGTCCAAACATTGGTAAAAAGAAACGCATACCAACACCTGCAGAACGGCGCAGTTTAAAAGGATTATAATCTTTAAAACTGTACCACCCGTTGGCTGCTTCAAAAAATGCCAGCCCATAAATAGTACTGCTTGGATTGGTACTAAATGGATAGCGCAACTCTACAGTATATTTATTAAAAATTGTAAAGAACTCACTCGGGGTAACGTTTTCAGGGTTTACTTTAGGATCAGAATTAGAATAAACCGGGTAGCCCCTGTGAGCAATAACATCATAACCCAATAATCCATAATTATTACTAAGGCCTGCATCGCCTAATTGAAAACGTTCAAATGGTGATATATCCCTCTTGCTGCTGTACTTACCAATGAAGCCGTATTTGGCCGCAATTTTTAAAATAAACTGGCGGTTTTTATCTGCCCCTTTGGCTACGCCGATTGGCACATAATATTCGCCATTGAATAACCATTTATGAAATTCAGGGAATTTAAATTCGTTATCGGTTTGTTTTACCAACCCCAGAAGAGAATAGGGTAATGTAAACTGGCCGCTGAGCATAAAGTTGGAACCTCCTGTTGGAAATATCGGGCTGCCTTGGGATGCATTACGGGCAAGTGCCAGGCTAAAACTGATATTGGTAGAAGTTCCGTTGCTTAATCCGCCAAAACCACTTACCCGGTAGTTTTTTAAACTATACTGTTGAAAATTGAGTGAAGTGATCAAAGAAAAATAATCATCCGGCCATTTTAATTGTTTACCCAATGAAATGCCGGCACCAATAATTTTTAAATAAGAAGTATCCCCACAGGCGGCACAATACTGACCAGTGGTGGGATTATAAGAATTAGACTGTTTTGTGTTATAAAAACTAACAGAAAAAGAGTTGCGTTTTTTTCCGCCAAGCCAGGGTTCGGTAAAGGAAAAGTTATACGTTCTAAATGCCCGTCCGTTAGACTGTATCCTTGCACTGAGTTTTTGTCCGCTTCCGGAAGGCAATGGATCCCAGGTTTTTTTATTAAAAATATTATTGATAGAAAAGTTATTGAAAGTAATTCCGAGTGTACCGGTTAATCCAATTCCTCCACCAAAGCCTGCAGACAATTCTAACTGGTCGTTTGATTTTTCTTCCACCGCCCAGCCAATATCAACCGTGCCATTATCTGAATTGGGTACCACATTGGGTACTATTTTTTCAGGATTAAAAAAGCCCAGCTGCCCAAGTTCTCTTTGCGTACGGATAATATCTGCGCGGCTAAACTTCTCTCCCGGCACGGTTCTCAGCTCCCTGCGGATAACATAATCTTTCGTTTTATCGTTGCCGCTGATATCTATTTTACCAATCGTTGCCTGCGGCCCTTCCTGCATGCGAATTTCAAAATTGATGGTATCATTGTACACAGAAGTTTCTATTGGTTCCACCCTAAAAAAAAGATACCCGTCATCCATGTATAAACTTTGTATATCGCCGCCTTCTGCAGTCATTTGTTTTCCCAACCGCTTATTCAAAATTTCAAGATTATAAATATCTCCTTTCTTTATTCCCAAAAAAAGATTCAATACAGAGTCAGGATATTTAGTGTTTCCCCTCCAGGCAATATCACCAAAATGATATTGGTGCCCCTCATTCATTTTTATATGAATATCCAGGTTTCCTTTTTCATTTGCAATGGCTGTATCTGCTAAGATGGAAGCATCCCTGTATCCTTCTGCATTGTAATAGTCCAGCAGCTTTTCTTTATCTTCTTCATATTTTTTAGGATTAAATTTTGAAGAACTAAACAGCTTAAACCGGAAGTAGGGATCGATATAGTCTTTTGTTTTTGAGATTGACAGGTAGCCAAAATCATTAAAATATTCTTTGAAAGTGATTACCCGGTTTGTATCACCATAAGGGCTGGAATATTTTATTGAATGAAGTGTAAACCTCGACATCTCTTTGGTTCCCTTCATTTGCTTTTTTAGTTTGCTGTCGGGTACATTTTCATTATTGGCAAAATTTAAAGAATTTACTTTTACCTTATTTCCTTTGTTAATAGTAAATATCAATACTACTGCATTGGGAAGATTCACCGCAGGTACTTCCCTAAGGCTTACCGTTGCATTTCGATATGCCTTATCAGTATAAAACCGCTTGATAATATCTATCGCACTCACCTTCATGTTGTCCGTCACCACCTTGTCTTTTGATAAAGCAACTTTTGCCTCCAAGTCTTCCCGTTCTCCTTTTTTTATACCGATAAATTTAAAATCTGCCAGTCTTGGTCTTTCTACTATTGCCAGCTCAACATATAAATTGTTGCCAACCAAATTGGTAAAAAATACTTCTACATCTGCAATCAGGTTTTGTTTCCAAAGTTTGGTGATTGCTTTACTGAATACATCCGTTCCCGGTATTTGTACTTTGTCGCCAACCGCCAAACCGGAGATAGAAATGATAAGGTTCTGATCAAAAGATTTATTTCCGGTAACGGTAATACCGGCAATGGTATATTCCTTTGGTGGCTTTGAGTTAAATATCCCCTGCAACTGGGGATTAATGGAAACCGGGGTAGTATCAATCTGGGCTATTGCCTGATTACTGAGTAGCGCTATTATTCCAATAAATAAAAAGTTCTGGTAGATCCTGTGCATCAATTGTTTTTTACGATCGGCAATATACTTGCTATTATTAAAACTATTTGTTAAACCCTTGCCTGCCCTGTTTTCTGGGCAGCAGGTGATTTATTTTTTTGACTGGCCAAAACCCTTCCTGTTAAGGATTAGCAAGCTTTTCCTCTTTGCTAATCTGTTCACCAGTTTTGCCAAATCTCCTTTCTCTGTTTTGAAAATCAATGATGGCTTCGTACAAATTATCTTTCCTGAAATCGGGCCACCGGGTATTAGTAAAATACAACTCTGCGTAAGCCAGCTGGTACAATAAAAAATTGCTGATACGGTATTCACCACTGGTTCGTATCATCAATTCCGGATCTGGAAATTCACTGGTGGAAAGATATTTTTGCAAAGTTTCCTGTGTAATATTTATCGGATCAAGTGTTCCACCTTTCACATCTGCGGCAATATTTTTTACAGCATTTACCAGCTCCCATCTGCTGCTGTAGCTAAGTGCCATTACCAGGTTAAGGCCGGTATTTTTTCCTGTTTCTATCAGTGCTTCTTCCAGTGCCTGCCTTGCCGAAACAGGCAGCATATTCAAATCACCAATCACATGCAGCTTGATATTATTTTTATTAAGTGTGGGCACTTCTTTGCGGATGGTATCTACCAGTATCTCCATCAGTCCGCTCACTTCATTGGCTGGCCTGTCCCAGTTCTCGGTGCTAAATGCATACAGCGTAAGATATTCGATACCCAGTTCGGCACAACCTTCTACAATATTGCGTACACTCTCTACTCCATGCAGGTGACCAAAAAGACGGTCTTCCCCTTTTTCCTGTGCCCACCTGCCATTGCCATCCATTATAATGGCAATATGCCTTGGCAGCCGCTCCACATTGATAGCATCTTTTAAACTCATAAAAACAAATAAGTATAGCTATTAGCTAAGGGCGCAAAAGTAATGAAATTTAGTTGGAATAAGCGTTGCAGGAAAATGTTACAACTTTACCATCCGCCCTTTAAAAGAAACCTTGTTGATGAGTATGGTGTAAAAATAAATAGCCCTCGGAAGATGGGTAATATTGAACTCCTGAGTATTGGTAAAATTTGCCACTTTAAGCCCTGAAGTATTGTAAATGGTTATGTCTTCTGCTAAAACCGGTTCGCCATTTTTCCTGCAACGAAACACCCCTGTGCCGGGATTGGGGTATAATATTGTTTTAACAACATCTGCAATCAGCGGAGCTCCAATGGCACAGGCTGTTTTTTGTTTCAGATATTGCAGGTCGTCGCCAATACGTTTTGTGGTAAAGCAGTTATTATCCCCTGTTATAGTAACAACAGCATTGGGTGAAATATTGCCAGGCAATTCCACTTCTTTTACATTGTTATAATAATACCATTTTTGTGCATCATAAACTTGCCATTGAATAGGGGTACTGTTGCCAATAGATTTTAAAATGGTGAGACAGCCTCCCATACCTTCTTTTATTTCGGCCGTAAAATCAGTAGTGGCACAAGGCAGCCTTCGGGCATACCACTGGATATTGCTGGTGTTGGCAAAACATAACCGGTATTGCTCCATTTTAAATGCCTGCCAAAAACTTCCATCGCTGCCGGACGGAACATCTAAATAAAATAATGCTGAATCTGCAGCACTTGCTAATTTAGCCACTATCGTTTTGTTTTCATTGTCCTTAAATTCAAATGCTTTATTTACCTCACCAGGAGTGGCAAAACCTGCGCCACCAGGATTAGAATTATTAAGGCTAAAATAAATTTTGTTTATGCCGGCAGGCACATAAAAATATCCCGGCAGGCTTAATAAATCTCCACGATAATTTTCAATTGTGTTGCCGAGATAAGGACCATTTTTATAAAAGTAATTTCCATTGGTAGTAATCAGCAGGTCTGTTGCCGATTTGTATTTTGATACAATTGATAATTTATAAGTCCCTGCCGAAGGTAATACTACATAGATAACTCCCGGGCCACTGTTGTTATTGATAGTAAAATCTTTTACAATGCCAAGTGTGTTCCCTGTTGCCTCTACGGTAAAATTGATGTAGCCTTTTTCCGGTATATCAAACCGTGGTGTGTATTTGAGCGTAAAGCTGCCTGCTGCATTTGCAATAATATAAAACTCACTCCGGGTACCGTATTCTTTACCATTGGTGTAATTGACTTTCACATTTATCATTTCTAATGCTGCAAGGTTATTGGTTTCAAAAAGATTTTGTATTTGATCTGCCTCTTTACAATCATATTTTGTAATGAGCGTCGTTTGTGCAGCAAAGTCATTTATAAAATTGGTATTGATCTCTTCTGCAGTAATCAATGGCAATATTCCGTTTTGATAAGCGGTTCCGCTGGAGGCATTGTATTTTATATTCATGTTGTCTGATGTGCCGTACCTGCCTGCAATATCGCTGATTAAAAAATAACTGTTTACCACCTGCAGCTTGCTAATTTTAGCCAGGTACAAACACAGTGCAGCAGCCTTGTCTGCCTTTGCAGCATTGCTCCGCTGATCAGAAGCCCAATCAAAATACAATACCATATAATGCAGGTAAACTTTCAGTTCATTGATTCTTTCTTTAACAATGGCAGGAGCATTTTGTGTTTGCAGCACAGCCTGGTTAAGCAACTGAAAATAAAGCGGCAGTTTGTATTTGTTATCCTGAATGCCATTACTTACTGTCACTGTTTTATCATTGCTCCAGTATTGCAGCAACTGATAAATAGTGGCTGATGCATTGCCGAAAAGAGTATTACAAAACTCATGCAGCACAGCG
This sequence comes from Chitinophagaceae bacterium, assembly GCA_031368105.1. Classification (GTDB taxonomy): domain Bacteria; phylum Bacteroidota; class Bacteroidia; order Chitinophagales; family Chitinophagaceae; genus Ferruginibacter. The sequence goes on along the minus strand of JANLQY010000103.1, from coordinate 45,270 downwards.
TCTATATCTTTATCATCTTTCAATGAAGCATTAGCAGCCAATAAAAATGGCAGGCTTGCAAACTTCGCCGGCGATGCCTCCCACACAATTCCCTGACTCTGTTTTTCCTTTGCCCTTTCTATGGTAGTCTTTAATTCATCCAGGAAAAAAGAAGGTGTTTCACCACTCCATTGCGGCAGGTTGAGGTAATGATATTCAGCAATATTTTTTGTCCGGTTATACCACCTGTTCAATAACCCCTTTGCACTGGTTTCGCTTTGAAAAGCTGTTGGCACTACCTGTACATCAATATTGTCATTGATGATTATTTTAGCAGATGGTACATCGGCATGGCCATCATAAGCATACAACTGAAAACGTTTGCCAGGATAAATTGCATTGATTGCAGCTGCGGTATAATTGGCCAGTGTAAAATGCTGGTCACTTTCTTTTGTATAATCTTTATTACCGCAACTGGAATTGTCATTGGAATTAGCCCAGTGTGCACCATCGGGTACTTCTATGCCAATGCAATCATTATTATAATTAAAGTTGTGAAAGAAGTTGGCATAAATACCCCGGTTGCCGAAAATGGTATTTTTAAATTGTGTGTATTTCTGCTCAATAGCCGTACTCCACAATTGCATTGCTGCAATGTTATTAATATCCGGTACCGACTGATTACTGGCCTGCCTTGAACCATTGTATGGAGCCACATAACATGGATTATTTTGCAATGCAGTTAAATAGCTGTTGATAAATATATCGCCCCGGTGGCCTGTAAAACGATTACCCCCCACCATGTTATTCCTGCGTTGGTACAATGCCCACTGGTGGCCAATATCACCAAAATAAGTGTCCCAGGAATAGCTGCTGTTTTTATCCATTGCCCAGGTATTGTGACCGCCACTGATAAACCAGTTTTTATATTTGAATTTACAGTTGTACAGGGTGTCCATTTTTTTAAACGGAGAGGAAAGTGCAGGGATTATTTCCCAGATAGTGCCGGGTTGGTAAAAGCGGAAACCCAATTGTTGCAGATATTGATAGACACCAAAATTTAATCCATTATCCTGCGGAGCAGAAAATTGTATTGTATTGATACCATCGCTATTTACTTTGCAAGTTTGATTGGCAGCAACTGCATCATCATAAACAAATATAATCCCGTTGTTTGGCAAAATTGTATATGGCTGCACTGTAAAGTGACTGCCGGCAACAGCTTGCTGCATCAGCAGCGCCACATCCTCTGCAGTGGACTTTAATAGCTCTGATGCCCCTGCAGGATAATAAATTGTTTGTGCAGGTACAGGTACATAAACACACAGGCACACTGCCGTGATCAGTAAATAACGGATTAAAGCCATAGTATTCGTTTGGTAGTGAAATGACTATGGTTTCATCACAGAAAAAAAGGAAATAAGTGGAATTTAGTACAGAGAATAGTTGGAGTAGGTATTACGGTAAAATGAAAGTAATGTATTTTTTGTTACAAAAAAAATGCCGGACATTAAATCCGGCTAAAATAATTTTGAAATAAGACCCTAGAAATTAGAAGGGCACTTATAAGAAGTAATATTAAAAGTGATGCCAATCTCTGCTATTACATACTGGTCTTTTTGTTTGCTCCAGCCACGTTGCCTGCCTTCCACACCAATAGTTGTTCCTTTTTCATAGCTCCTATCTTGTAGTATTCCTGCGGTTGTCAGATTATTGGAAGCATCTAGAAATTTGTCACTTCCAACATAAGTAGTACTTACATCATCTAAATAATCTGTAGTGGTAAGCCTTTGTGCTATCTGGAAAGAAAGGTTCATCCGGTCGTTAATATTATATTTTACCCCTAACCCGATCGGGATACATACTGCCATGCTGCCGTATGGTTTTCTTACAGTGCCGCTAACAGGATCTTTATAAGAAATGTTTTGGCCTTCTGTACCAAGTGGGCGAAGAAAATGCTTCTTACCATCCAGGTAAGCATAAGGATTGTAACTAAACACACCTAAACCAAGGGTTACATAAGGAGTAAAATTAAATTCAGGGTCGCCTGGTATATATTTGAAAAAATTAAAATCCCCATGAAGGGCTATTTCAAAAATGTCGGTATTAAAACTCAGGTTCCTTGATTTTTGATAGTCGTTATTGCTATACACATCACTATAACCTAATTGTGCATAGTGAGCACTGAGACGCATGGCGAGGTAATTATTAAACTGCTTTCTGAAAAATACTCCGATTGCAGGCTTTGGCCTGTTAAGTGCTGCCCTTGTATTCAAATCGCCAAAATAATGGGCCATACCGACCGTTACACCAAACTCACCCTGCAATTCATTTTCACCAAAACCCCGTTGAGCAGATGCCATGCCTAAAATAGCAGCGACAAAAAAAGTTGCTAAAAAAATCTTTTTCATACTTGCAAAGTAAGGAATTGTTTGTTAAAAAATACAGTGGCAGTGTTTTTTTAAGACATTGTCTTTTTGTAATGGTAAACAAAAATCGTTTTTTTTAATTTTTTTTCTGACACATATTTTTGCCTGCTATTGTCATCCATTAGAAATCCTTTACTATTTTATCTGAGGACTTGCAGTAGTATCCTGAATAGAATTAATGATGTACAAGAGTGCGACGCAACTGAAGTTTCGTAGCAGCACTAATGCCTGGTTCATAAAATTTATTTGGTAATGCTTTTAAATTATTATTACCAGGTTGGTATTGTTTATTGAAGTACTGTATTTTTTTAGCGGCATTTCTGCAGGGCCTTTTATTACTTTTCCTTCAGTGTTGAATTTGCTGCCATGCAGACTGCAGGAAAAACCATTCTGTGCCGGCATTAACTGGTTGTCCATGTGGGTACATTGCATCAGCAGCGCTTCATAAGTGCCATCTGATTTTTTTTGTACTGCAATGTCGTACAACCATCCTTTGGGACGAACAAATTGCAGGCTGCCTTTCTCAAATAAACTGAGCGGCATTTCAATTTTATTTTCTATTGGTTCGGTTTTAAAAACGGAATAGGCCGGGCTGCAACCGGTAAGGCCGGGCAACATGAATGCTGCTGCTCCACAGAGGCAGGCATTACAACCAAGTTTTAAAAAATCTTTTCTGTCCATTTTAAAATGAGTAACCAATACCGATGTTTAACAATGTATTATTCTGATTATAAGGAAGGGTATTGGGTGCTGGATTAATAACCAGGTCCGGGTTTTGTACACCCGTGTGCATCAGCCTTACATCTGCTTTTATTACCACATTTGGGATGGGCAAATAACTAAATCCCAGCAGCAGGTGTTGCTGTTTTAATGTGCCGTCATAAATTCCTTTTGGTGGTGCCGGGATGCTTGAATTCAAGTCAATGTATTCGTACCGGGCAAAGGTTACAAAGCTGGATTGATTTTGTTTTTTATACAACCAGTCGTAGCCAATTTCTGCATACGCACCGTACATATTTTCTGCCAAATTTTTTGCATACGCTTTATTTACTTTACCTGCATCCGGGTAATTAATATTCGCAAAAATTGCTTTTGCAGAAACTGCATTGTGGCTGTATTGAACATTGGCTTCGGCCAAATAAACAGTTGTGCCTAAAGTACCACTGCTGAGCCCAAGGCTGTCTGCACCTCGTTTGCTGAGGCCAACAGTGCCCCCGGTATAACCTGATAACTGGAATTTAAAATCCTTCCAGTTGTATTGAAGCGATGCTGTGATAGCAAGATTGTTAGCCGTTGCATTTCTGCCTTCAGCCCTGCCTTCCCTGATGCCAGTACCATGTTCAAATGCTTCACTGTTTAATCCATTCATTATAGCAATGCTGTAGTTTAATGGCATTTTTGTTGATTTACCGTAAAACCCTACGCCCAATTCCCGCCAGGTGGCCGGTATTATTAATTGCTCTACCAGTGGCCTTTCTACTCCATTGAAATTTACTGGCAAATGATTTTCATTTAAGATCCCAATACGGGGAACAAATAGACCGGCAATAATGTATTGATGTGGATTGAGGTTGAATTTTAAGAAGGCCTGCTCCATTGCAATTTCCCCCCCTTCGGCACCACCTTCCACTTTTGCATTCTCTACTTCCAACTCGGTAAATACAGAAATCTTACTATTAAACTGGTGGCCTACAAAAAACACAGCCCTCTCTAAAGTAATGGTAGCCTGCTTTTGATTAAAATCTCTTTGATAAGCGGCAGAGCCATAACCGGAGATCACTGTCTTTTGTTTACTTATACCCTGCGCCAAAGAATCTTCGTTGGTAAAGATTAAATTTTGTGCATTCGTTCTTGTTTGTGCCTGCAAAGCCACACTGCTTAATAACCATACTGCCGAACAAAATAATATTCTCATCATAAAAAATTTGTTGGCAAATGTATTGGCTTCTATTTTTTTTAACTTTCAATATCAGGAAAAGCAATTACGGAAAAGGGAAAAAGAAAGACTTGAACTTTAGGATTAAATAATTTTTTTAATTATAACAGTTCCATGAAAAATTTAAACCAAAAACTGAATAGCAGAAATATTTTTAATAGCCTCAATATATGCTATTGCAAAAAATTAATTCCGCTTATCCAATCCCCACGACAATTTGTTGCGTAAGGTTTGCAGAAAATTATTTTCATTCATACGGATGAGGTTAATGGCAAACGTTTCTTTTTTTATTGCCAGTTGAGCTTCTTTGGATACCACCATCCGGCGGCTGTCGAGTGTGCAGATAAAAGAATCGGTTCTGCCTTCCACTTCGAAAGAAATGATATTATTGTCGGGAATTACAATGGGTCGGATATTTAAGTTGTGTGGCGCAATGGGTGTAATAACAAAACTGCCGCTATCTGGAAAAACAATTGGGCCATTACAACTAAGTGAGTAGCCCGTTGAGCCAGTGGGAGTGGCTACTATCAAGCCATCTGCCCAGTAAGTATTTAAAAATTCACCATTAAGGTAAGTGTGAATTTTTATCATAGAAGAAGAATCTTTTTTCTGCAACGTGAATTCGTTAAGGGCATACGGTACGTTATTGAAAAGTGGTATGTCGGCATCCAGATGTATAAGTGTACGCTTTTCTGTTACATAAGTCCGCTGCACCAGGGCACTGATAGCAGAATGCAAATCTTCTTTACCGATATTGGCAAGGAATCCCAGTCTGCCGTAATTAATACCCAGCACCGGAATACCTTTATCCTGCACCAGCGTTACAGTATCCAGCAAAGTACCATCGCCACCCAGGCTTATCATACAGTCAATATCATCTTTCAAATCTTCGGCGCAATTAAACGTGGTGTAATTGCCTTTCATTTTTACTGCAGAATAAAACTGGTTGAAAAAATCCTGGAAAAAAACAGGCTCTACTTTGTGGGCATGGAGCTCTTCCATCAAAGCATCCATGTCTTTGTTCTGTTCGTTTTCTATTCCCCGGCTGTATATAGCAATTTTCATTGTGATTAATATTTTGATAAGACAGTACGAAAAATATAATCTCCTAAATAATTATATTCCAAAACTACAATCCGCTCTGCGCCTGTAAAAATAACCCGTTTTTACCTAACTGGTTAAAACTATACTCAACCCTCAGGTTTATGTCATAAATAGATAAAATATCAATACCAAAACCACCGGTGTAAAGCAATTTATTGCTGAGGTTGGTTTGGTAAACAGGTTTACTATAAGTAGTACCAAAGTCGGCATAAGTTTTTGCAAATACGGTAAATGGAATGATGTGGTATTTGTCTGACTTTTTAAATGGGGTAGGGATGTTGATAGTAAAAAGTTTCTTCTTTAAAGTACTTCTCACCAGGCCGTACGCCACACCATCCACTACATACAACTCAAGCCCACGAAGGTTTACATCATTGTAACCCAATGCCCTCTGGTTGATATAAGGCTGATCAAATGGCAGCGTTGTTTTACCTGATAATTGCACACTGGCATACCAGTTATTTTTAAGTGGCCAGAAGGTATTGTAATTGCCTTCCACAGAAAACATGTTGATTCCTCCGCTGAAACCAAATCCTCTTTTAAGCAGTTTTAAAGAAGCCGTTACGCCTTTTAAAGGATAGATTGCATTGTTGGCATTGATGTACTGGTAAGTGTAGCTGAAGTCAACATAATTTTTTTCCAGTACCTTATCTTTAAAATAATTTGGATTGTACAAAGGATCAATCAATGAATCGGCAACAGTAACATGATTAAAAAGAATATTAAAAAAATGAGTGCCGGTAATGTTCTTACGAAAGTTGTATCCTACGCCTGCAAAAATATTTTTCCTGGAAAAACTTCCATTGTTGAATAATACGGGCTTGTTGTCATAAGCAATTTTATAAATGAATTCCCTGTTTTCAACATAACCGCCGGTAACAGAAAAACCATTGTTAAGAGACTTTTCACTCACCGGTTTGAAATAGGTAAATGACACATTACGGGTAAAGCCATTTAAAAAAGTAAGTCTCAGTAAATCTCTGCGGCCGGTGAGATTGTAGTGGGTAAATTTTACTCCGTACACCACCCTCGACAGGTCGCCATTATATTTTTGCAGCCACTCATTAATGTTACGGTCTATCAACTGAAATTTAGGAATGGGGAAAATATACCAGCGTTCTTTTACAGCAATCACAATATCCACCAGGCTAGCGGCGGCAGTGGCAATATCAATTTTTACATCCAAAAAAAGGTTAGTGTTATACACCTGCTGACGAATCTTTTGCAGTTCATCATTTAAAGCAGCAAGCTCAATGGTATCGCCGGGTTTTAATTGTATCTCCCTGCGGATAATGTATTCTTTTGTTTTGCTGTTGCCGGAAATATTTATTTGGCGGACAATAATTTTTTGAACAGAATCTCCCGATGCCAGCAACCTGTTGGCAGCGGTAGAAGACACATCAATATTTTGTGCTGAAGCAGCAAAGGCTATCAACAAAAAGAAACAGCAGTGATATATCTTTTTTAAAATAAGCATTAATAAAAAAACAGCCTGTAAAACCAGGCTTACAAATGTAACAGATATTAAAATGATAAATTATTGTGTAAGCAGGATGGCAACTTAAATATCAAGGTAGTTCATCAGGTGCCGGTAGTTGCTGTGGATTTCATTCTCAAATTTTTCATCTCCAAAATAGTAAATCACATCATATTCATATCTTTCAAAGGCAGATACAATGGTGGCTATTTCTTTTTTATTTAGGTGCAGTGTTACAGTAAGCATTCCTGTCTCAGCCTGCACGGTTGTGTTCAGGTGCAATATCGTAGCATCATTACTTTCTACAATGCGGCTTATTTCAGAAATGGCGAACTGGCTTCTTTCCATCTCCATTACAATGATACCGCCGATTTCGCTGGCCCCGGAAAAATCGCCTAATGCTTTCAGTAAGTCCCTTACTGTTATTGCCCCCACCAATTCCTTCTCTTCATTTACTACCGGTACTACGGTGGTTTCATATCGGTTGCTGTAGTTAACAGCATTTAAAAAATGTTCGTTTTCTTTTACAGCAGCGATAATAAAAGTATTCTCCAGTACCTGTATTGTCAATTTTTCATTTTCCGCATCCAGCAGGTCATCTTCACTTACCAGGCCAAGGTATTTATCATCCGATACCACCGGCAGATGAGTTACCCTGTAGTCATTTATTAACTGCAATGCTTTGGCAATGCTGTCCTGCAATTGCAGCTGGGGAATATTATTATTGATGAGTTCTGTTGTAAGCATAACTGCCGGTTAAAACGCTTTGGAGTACAGCAATATTCTGATTAATTAATGTGGAAAAGACAACAAAGAACATTAATTAGTTGCAGCAGGTGCTTTTTGTTTTATCAAAAAAGCATCCAGTATCCGGTTAAATTCTTCGGGTACTTCCATCATGGGTGCATGGCCGCATTTATCTACAAAATGAAGTTCACTGTTGGGGATGAGTTTATGAAACTCTTTACCAACAAAGGGTGGCGTGATGGCATCATTGTTTCCCCAGATAAGACAGGTGGACTGTTTGATGGTACTCAATTCTTCGCCAAGATTATTGCGGATGGCACTTTTTGCCAGGGCAATTATTTTGATAACTTTCAGGCGGTTGTTGGTAATTTCAAATACTTCATTCACCAGCTCATCTGTTGCCATGGCCGGATCGTAAAAAGTAAGTTCAGTTTTTTTACGGATGTAATCTTTATCGCCACGTTTGGGGTAAGTATCTCCCATACCGTTTTCAAATAAGCCGGAACTGCCGGTAAGGATCAACGTTTTTATTCTTTCGGGCTGCTTTAAAATATGCACCAGCGCCACATGGCCACCGAGTGAATTACCAAGCAAATGAATATTGTTGTAATTACGGTGTTCAATAAATTTATGAACAAATTTTTGCAGGCCGCCAACAGAAGTATGCAGCAGGTCAAGTTCCAGCAATGGCAGTATCGGCACCACCACCTTGTGTGTTTTGCTGAAGTGATCAATCAAATCTCTGAAGTTGCTCAATGCCCCAAATAAGCCATGGAGCAGCATCAATGGTTCCCCTTCTCCTTTTTCTATGTATTTGAATTTTCCGTCTTGTTGTATTTCGTAACTCATTCTGATGGTGTAGTAAAATATATTTTATGGCGCAATGAATCTTTTGCTAAAATAAGTATTCAGGTAAAATTACACCAAATAAAATAATGGTTAGAATTAAATTAATGGGATATTTTATCAGACAGGCTTTGGAAAAAACCCTCCAGTTGCATAAAAGAATCTTTGAACAAAGGAATAATGCTGCCAAAGCCTTCTATCACTTTTGGTGCCCATGGCCGGATGTAAGGATAAGTTACCGATTGCTGTATGGTTGCTGGTTCAAAGAGGTTTATTTTTTCTGCATAGAACAGCAATACACTGAAAATAATTGTGTACAAAATTAAATACAACAGCACGCCAGCCAACTTGTTTGCCCATCCAAGAAAAGCCATTTTAAAAGTTTTTTCTATCAGCTTGCCACTCCAGTTTACCAATATTACCACCACCAGAAAAACGATTGCAAATGAAATAAATGGCAGCCATTTGCCAGAGACTGTAATGTTTTTTTGGAGCTGTACCGCCACCACAGCAGATAATTTTAATGCCGCTGCAATACCAATAATATAAGCAACAATAGAAAACACAGCTACCACCAGCCCCTTCCGTAAGCCCTTTATAACAGCAATGATTAAGAGTATTGCAAAAATTATATCAATCATTTTTTGTATTGGCAGGTGCAGCACAGGGCTACGGGTTGATAAATAAAATCAGCCTATTTACTTAATAATTCTTTTACAATATTGCTGATGGTTTTACCATCTGCCTGGCCTGCCAGTTGTTTACTGGCTGACCCCATTACTTTTCCCATATCTGCCGGAGAAGTGGCACCAGTTTCAGCAATAATTTTTTTAACTATTTCTTTAATGGCTGCTTCATCCATTTGCTTTGGTAAAAACTTTTCTATCACCGCCATCTCTTCCCTTTCTTTTACAGCAAGGTCTTCCCTGCCCTGTTTTTCAAAAATTTCTAAAGAGTCCCTGCGCTGCTTCATCATTTTTTGCAAAAACTTTTGTTCGGTAGCTTCATCAATTTGCCCACCAGCTCCGGGGTCTGTTTTTGCTTTGATGATTTCGGCTTTAATAGCCCTCAGGCTTCTTAATACGCCTTCACTCTTTGCTTTCATGGCTTCTTTCATTTCAGCCATTATTTTTTCTTCTAATGCCATGGTAATTACGATTTACGAATTTGAAGTGTGGAATGTTGGGTAGTATTTATATCCACCCGCTTTCTTTCTGAATTAAAAGTACTGTTATTGTTTTATCATTTGCACATTTGTAACATCGGCATATTTGCAAATTTATTTCTGTTCCTGCAGCTGTATCGCTTTGAATTTTTCAAAAAATTCTTTGGCAAATTTTTTCATGTCGTCTGTCAGCCCTTGCTGGTTGGTGGCTCTTTTAAAAGTATCGGCCATCGTCATCAGCATTTGGTAATAAAAATCGCCCATTTCATCCATCATCATGTCTTTTGTCCAGAGGTCAATGCGGAGGGCTGTTTTATCTGCACCATCCCACAATGCCAGGCATACTGCTTTTGCTTTTTGCGTCATGTCGGCCTGGCTGTCGGTAGCGCTCCAGCTTATCTGCTCCGGAACTTTATTGGGGTCAAGGAGGATGTCTATTTTTATGGTGGACTGATTCATATCTTTAATTAGCTGATTTGCTAATTAGCTGATTTGCTAATTGTGGGTGCAAATGTAATGAGATTATATTTTTTAGAGCGGCTGAATTGTTGCCAATATGTTTTGCCAGAGCTGTATGGCCGTAGCATCCGGGTTAAATTTTGCAGATTGTTGCACTCCTTTTTTTATCAGGTCGTTTCTTTTATTTTCATCTTTGTAAAGCAGCATCAGCTTTTCAGCAATATCTTCCGGCACAGATTCATTGGCGTATAAAGCAGCTTCTCCAAACTGTTCAATGGCAGCGTATAAATTGCCAGCAATTACGGGCACTTCACATTGCATGGCATTCAGCAAGCTGGCAATATCCGTATGCAGGGGAGATGTATTGATGCAGGCATAAGCAGAAGCCGTTATTTTTTGCAGCAAATCCTGGTCAAGGTTTTCCAGCAATTTTATTTCAGTGCGGAATTTGTACAATTGTAAACTTCCTACAAAAGCTTTGTCTTCGGAAACAGTATCCGAAGCAATGATCAGCTGCATATTGCTCTTCTGTCTTTTCTTAAATAAAGAAAAAGCCTTCAGCAGATTTATTAAATTACTTCGTGGATGAATGGCGCCGCTGAATAAAAAATATTCTTTGCCTTCTGTATATTTTTCTTTTACCACTTCCTTTTCTTCCGTGTTGGCTGGTTGATAATTTCTATTGACACCTGGATACAGCACTGCTATTTTCTTTTCATCAACTTTATACTGTTGCTGGATTTTTTCTTTTATAACATTGGAAAATACAATGATGCTTTTTGCTTTTTGTAAAAAGACAGATGTATTTGTCTTGATAAACCGGTTGTATTTTTTTGAGTACCATTCAGGATGAGAAAGAAAGGCAAGGTCATTCACCAGTAAGTATTGCGGCAGTTTGGTTCGTAAAGAACAAACCCCATCTGCTGTGATCAAAATATCTGCTTTATATTTTTTTAAAACAGCAAGCAGTTTATAGTTGTACCAAAGCTTCCACAGCAGTGGATTTTTTGATTGCTGTGGTAAAACAATTTGTTTTATATTTTTAAGGCCACCCTTTTGTTCATCAAAATTTTTTTCTCCAATAAAAATAAATTCATGTTCTGTATGACTGGAAGCAACCCTTTCAAAACAATCAATCATCATTTTACTGATGGCCGAATTGCCCGAAAGAATCCTGAAATTAATTGCGATAACCATTGCCGCAAAAATAAGCTGACGGTTTTAATTAAACCTAAATTAATCCTGTTCATCATTACCCAAATACAGACCATTGCTGCTGCTTAACCCAACGTTAACTTTTGTTAATGGACGCTTAACTTAATGCAGTGATAGCTTTGCGGCCTGATACAACCTGGTTCTCCATGAAAAAAAATAAACTGGCATTATTCATCCTTCTTTTGTGTGCTTCAAAAAATATAATTGCACAAATCATCCCCGACACATTACACATCTCACTGCAGCAGGCAGAGCAAATATTTATTCAAAACAATTTATCCTTACTGGCTGCCAAATATAATATTGATGCTAACAAAGCACTGATACAGCAGGCGAAACTCTGGGACAATCCCATCCTGACAACCGATCAAAATATTTATGATAAAGCAGGCGGCTTCTTTAAGCATGATGATGTAAACGGAACTTTTTATGTGCAGGTAATGCAGCTGGTAAGAACGGCCGGCAAAAGAAACAAAGCTGCACAACTGGCAATGGACAATGTAACTATCTCACAGCAACAGTTTGATGATATGCTGCGTACACTCCGATATGTACTGCACAATGATTTGCTGGAAACAAGTCATTTGCTAAAAATAAAAAAAGTCTATACCCGTGAGATTGAAGAGGTTTCTAATCTTATCAAGGGAATGGATCTTCAACTGAAAGTGGGCAATGTTTCTGTAAAAGACAACCTGCGTATAAAAGCCCTGCTCTTTAGTTTACAAAATGAATTGGTTTCTGCAGATGCCCAATTGCTGCCGCTGCAAAGTGAAATAAAACTATTGCTCAACAATAATGAAACAAAATTTATAGCGCCTGCACTGAAGTACAAATTTGGCGAACTCACTACAGACAGTATCCCAAATACAGACAGCCTTGTACAGCAGGCACTCCTTAACCGTCCCGATGCTAAAATTGCACAAACAGCCGTTACATTACAAAATCATAATCTTACTTATCAAAAGGCTTTAGCAAAGCCGGATATCAGCATTGGTACTGAGTTTGACCAACGCAGCAGTTATGCTCCCAACTATGTTGGACTGGCTGTTTCGCTGCCGCTGAATATTTTCAACCGCAACCAGGGTAATATTGCTTCCGCTAAATTTTCAATACAACAGCAACAGGCTATTGCCGATGGTACCAATGCAAAAATTAAAAATGATATTACCAGCGCTGTAAACAAATTTATTTTTTACCAAAGTGTAAACAACCGCCAGCAATTAGATTTTTCCCAACAATACGATGCCTTGTTTAACAACATGCTCAAAAGCTACGAACAGCGCCAGCTAAGCCTCTTGGAGTTTATTGATTTTATGGATGCTTACAAAGACACCAAATTAAAAATGGTGGAGCAGCACAACGGACTGGTTCATGCTGCAGCAGATTTGAATTATGCTGTAGGCAACGACATTATAAAACTTAATTAAAAACCTGTATGACCATAAGAACAGCTTCCCCTTTTATTTTGGGAACAGTATTTTTTTCCTGCACTTTATTTTTTTCCTGCAAAGGAAAAACAGAACAAGCGGCAGATGTACCTGAAAAAATTTGTATCTCCGACTCGATGGAAAAAATTATTCACATCGATTCTGCTGTGATGGCCACTGTGGGGGATGAATTAAAATTATCAGGTGAAATAAATTTTTGTGATAACAAAGTGGTAAAAGTATATCCTTTCAGCAGCGGAAAAGTAATGACAGTAAAAGTTTCGCTGGGTGATAAAGTAACCAAAGGGCAAATATTGGCCATCATTAAAAGTGCAGATGTGGCAGGCAACTACAGCGACATTTCTTCTTCGGGTAATGATGTGGCGATTGCAAAAAGACAGATGGAAAATACAGCGTCGCTGTATCAGAACGGCATTGCCAGCGAAAGGGAAAATGCAGAAGCCAAACAAAATTATCAAAAGGCTGTAAACAACGCAGCCAAACTGCAGGCACAGATAAATATCAATGGTGGCGGGCATACATCGGCAGAAGGCAACTACATAGTAACGGCGCCGGCAAGCGGTTATGTGGTGGAAAAAAAAATCAATGAAGGTTCTTTTATCCGTGGCGATAATGCAGACAATATGTTTACCATCGGCGATATCAGCGAAGTGTGGGTGACGGCCAATGTATATGAAACAGATATTGCAAGAGTAAAAGAAGGATATACCGCCAATGTAACCACGCTGGCTTACCAGGATAAAATTTTTCCGGGTGTGATTGATAAAGTAAACCAGTTGCTGGAGCCGGATACCAAAGTGATGAAAGTAAGGGTGAAATTAAAGAATGAAGGATTATTGCTAAAGCCGGAGATGTTTGCTAATATTTTAATTCAAAATAAAGTAGGTGCCCGGTCCATCGCTATACCCAAAGCTGGCATCATCAGTGAAGATGGCAAAAACTATGTAGTGGTATATGAGGGCAAATGCAACCTTAAAGTAAAAGAAGTGGAAATATTAAAAACAGTGCAAGACATCAGCTACATCAAATCTGGCTTGGCGGTTGGTGAAAAAATTATTTCAGCAAACCAATTACTGTTATTCAAAGCACTTACAGAAAAGTAACCAGGGCAAAGGTTCTATTCAATTTTTAATTTCTTCCTACCAGCATTTTTTATGAATAAGATTATAAAACAAATCATCCACTTCTCTTTACGCCACCGGTATTTGGTTTTCTTTTTAACAGCCATATTGGTGGTGATTGGTATTTTTGCTTATAAGAATACACCGATAGAAACATTCCCGGATGTAACCAATACACAGATCATCATCATAGCGCAATGGCCAGGCCGCAGTGCAGAAGAGGTAGAAAAATTCATTACCATCCCAATGGAAACGGTACTGAATTCGGTACAGAAAAAATCTAACCTTCGTACTACTTCTGCTTTTGGTTTGTCTTATGTAAGAATCATTTTTGATGATGATGTGGATGATGCTTTTGCAAGGCAGCAGGTAATGAGCCGCCTCTCCGGTGCTGATTTACCTGATGGTGTAAAGCCTGATGTGCAGCCACCTTACGGCCCTACAGGAGAAATTTACCGGTATACATTAAAGAGCGCCACCAAGTCGATCCGTGATTTAACTACCATACAAAACTGGGTACTGGACAGGCAGTTTAAAAGTGTACCTGGTGTGGCGGATGTAAACAGTTTCGGCGGCGAAGAAAAAACTTTTGAGATCAGTGTAAACCCCGAGCTGCTGTTAAAATACAATCTTTCTTCGCTGGATATTTACAATGCCATTGCAAAAAGCAATATCAATGTTGGCGGCGATGTAATTGAAAGAAATGGGCAGAGCTACATTGTAAGAGGTATTGGCCTGCTGAATAATATTGATGAAATAGAAAATATTATCATCACAAAAATAAATGGTGTACCGCTGCTGGTACGCAATGTGGCCAAAGTGGTGGAAGCAGCCAAACCTAGGCTGGGACAAGTTTCAAGAGTGGATGACCGGGGCAAGCAGCTGGATGTGATTGAAGGAATTATTGTGATGAGAAAAGGAGAAAACCCTGCAGAAGTATTAGCTGCCATCGAGCAAAAAGTAAAAGAGCTCAACACTTCTATTTTACCTAAAGATGTAAAGATTGATACCTTCTACGACCGCACCAACCTGATGGATTTTGCACAGGAAACAGTAATACACAATTTGATTGAAGGAATTGTTTTGGTTACACTGATTGTATTGTTGTTCATGGCCGACTGGCGCACCACGGTTACCGTTAGTATTATCATTCCATTGTCTTTGCTGTTTGCATTTATCTGTATGCGGATAAAGGGAATGAGTGCAAATTTGCTTTCCATGGGTGCCATTGATTTTGGTATTATCATAGATGGCGCTGTGGTAATGGTGGAGGGTTTGTTTGTGGCAATGGATCACAAGGCAAAGGAAGTGGGGATGGAGAAATTTAATAAACTGGCAAAACTCGGCATCTTTAAAAGCACCGGAACAGAAATGGGTAAAGCCATTTTCTTTTCCAAGCTAATCATCATCACCTGCCTCATTCCCATCTTCGCTTTTCAAAAAGTGGAAGGCAAAATGTTTTCGCCACTGGCTTATACATTGGGTTTTGCGTTGATTGGCGCTTTACTGTTTACCCTCACTTTGGTACCTGCTTTATCAAGTATTTTATTGCGTAAAAACGTAAGAGAAAAACATAACCCTGTTGTAATTTTTTTTGAAAAAGGTGTCAGCAGACTTTTTTCTGTTGTTTACAAAAATCAAAAGCTAAGTGTGATCATTGCATTGGCAGTAATGCTGGTCACTTTTTTCTCCGCTAGGTTTTTAGGCAGCGAATTTTTACCTGATTTAAATGAAGGGGCATTGTGGGTGGAAGCCGAATTACCAATGAGTGTGTCTTTATCAGAAGCTAATTTGGTATCGAATAAAATGGTAGATATTTTAGACCAATTTCCTGAAGTAAAACAAACCTTGTCGCAGGTGGGAAGAACCAATGATGGTACCGATCCCAAAGGTTTTTTCAATGTGCAGATACAGGTTGATCTGTATCCACAAAAAATGTGGAAACGAAAGATTACAACGGAGCATTTGATTGACGAAATGGATGTGCAGTTGCGAAAATACCCGGGCATTGTTTTCAACTATTCACAACCAATAAGAGATAATGTGGAAGAAGCTGTAGCAGGTGTAAATGCAGCGATGGCAGTAAAAATATTTGGACCTGATTTTAACACCCTTGACAGCACTGCCAATGCAGTAATGGATGTGTTAAAAAAAGTAAAAGGCATTGATGATTTAGGTGTACTGAGAAATCTTGGCCAGCCTGAATTCAGGATAGAGCTGGATCAGCAAAAAATGGCATTTTATGGAGTAACAACTGCCGATGCCAATGCGGTGATAGAAATGGCCATTGGCGGTAAAGCCGCTACACAATTGTATGAAGGCGAAAGAAAATTTGATGTCCGTATCCGTTACCAGCAGGAGTACCGGGCCAGCCAGGATGCCATCGAAAACTTAATGGTGCCAACAAGTGATGGCGCTAAAATCCCCTTAAAAGAAATTGCATCCATCAGAACATTAACCGGCCCGGCATTTATTTTCAGGGATAACAACATGCGGCATATTGCTGTAAAATTTTCTGTAAGGGGAAGAGACCTTGGCAGCACGATAGCTGATGCCCAGCAACAGGTAGATGCCGTCGTTAAATTGAACCAAGGTTACAAGATGAGTTGGAATGGTGAATTTGAAAACCAGCAAAGAGCTTCTGCTACATTGGCCAGGGTAGTACCAATTTGTTTGCTTGTTATCTTCCTTATTTTGTTTGTTACTTATGGCAATGTAAAAGATGCGGTACTCACTATTTTAAATGTTCCGTTTGCATTAATTGGCGGAATACTGGCACTGCATATTACCGGTATCAATTTCAGTATCAGTGCCGGTATTGGTTTTATTGCGCTGTTTGGTGTGTGTATTCAGAATGGTGTTATTCTGATTAGTGTGTTTAAGAAAAACTTGGAACAGGAAAAAATGCTTTTGGATGATGCTATCAGGCAAGGTGTGATATCAAGGGTAAGGCCGGTGGTGATGACGGCATTGATGGCGATGATAGGATTGTTGCCTGCAGCGGTTTCCACAGGTATTGGCAGCGAAACACAAAAGCCATTGGCCGTTGTTGTTATTGGTGGATTGATAACTTCTACTATTCTTACATTATTAATTTTACCGTCTATTTATGCACTGGCATTTAAACTGATGCACAGAAGGGAGAACAGGAAATTATTAAGAAAATTAAGAGTAGTGGGTAAAGTTGAAAAAACAAATGAATAACAGACGCTGTTATTCATTAAACCTTACAACTCCTGATTTTTATTTTACAACCTTGTTGTAAAAATATAGTGCAATATAAATGTACTCATTGCAGCCAGAGTTTTTAATTTTACCAAAACACTGCAATGATAAAAATTAGTACCTGCACTTTATTTTTACTGCTATTTACTTCTGTAACAAATGCACAGGTAATTGACAATGCCAATCAACAATGGAACCTGCATGGACAAACTACATCCATTGTACAATATCACTTTCCCTTTAGTGCAAAATATACAGGCAATAATAGTTTGCAAACAAAAGAATCAGCCAAAGTTTCTTTTACCAGCACCCTGTATGTTGGTTTAAGATTATGGAAAAATGGTGCCGTATATTTTAATCCGGAAGTTTCCGGAGGAAGCGGATTGAGCAAAGCCACTGGTGTGGCAGGTTTTGTAAATGGTGAAACATTCAGGATCGGCAGCCC
Source organism: Chitinophagaceae bacterium (assembly GCA_031368105.1). GTDB lineage: Bacteria > Bacteroidota > Bacteroidia > Chitinophagales > Chitinophagaceae > Ferruginibacter. The sequence continues at coordinate 27,674 of JANLQY010000103.1, read as the reverse complement.
CGATTTAAAATTGTACCTGGCAAGATTGTATGTAGAGCAGTATTTCCCAATTGGTAATGGCACCAAAAATACTGACGATGATGCCAACCAGCTGAAAGGAAAATTGCCTGCAAAATATATTTCCATACAGGCAGGAAAATTTGGTTTGTCTGATTTTTTTGATAATAATTCTATCAGCCAGGATCCCCGTACCCAGTTTATCAACTGGTCGCTGATGAGTGCTGGTGCATGGGATTACCCGGCTAATACAAGAGGCTACACTATTGGCCTTGTTGTTGGTTATCACAAACCAGATTTTTCTGTAAAGGCTGGTATTACACAAGTGCCGGAAGAAGCCAACGGGCCTGTGCTGGATAATAATATCAGCAAAGCACTGGGCACTGTAGTGGAGGCAGAAAAAAAATTCACCATTAGTAAAAATGAAAATATAGTGGTGAGACTTGCAGGCTTTTATAACAAAGCAAGAATGGGTAATTATGACCTTGCGGTGAAAGAAGCATCGGCAAATTTTGTTGCACCAGATATTACCACTACCAGAAAATACAGCCGCAGCAAAACAGGTTTTTATATTAATGCAGAACACAATTATGCAATCGGCGGTTCTTTTTTTGTAGCCAGCTGGAATGATGGTAAAAATGAAACCTGGGCCTTTACAGAAATTGACAGAAGCATTAGTACAGGGCTTTGTTTTTATGGCAAAAGCTGGAAGAGGGATAAAGATGCAGCAGGCATAGCTGTTGTTTTTAATGGCATTTCAAAAGCACATCAAAATTATTTACAAAAAGGCGGTTATGGATTTATTATTGGTGATGGCAACCTTAATTATGCAAGTGAAAATATTATTGAGTGTTATTACTCTCTTCATTTCAATATAAAATCGGTGCAGTTTTTTCTTTCTCCAGATTACCAGTTTGTATTACACCCGGCATATAATAAAGACAGGGGGCCTGCACATATCATTGCATTAAGATTTCATGCAGAATTGTAAATGGATCATTTCAGCACTTTCATTTTCACTGTTTCAATCCTTGTATCACTTACATTTAAAATATCAAACTGGTAGTTGCCGGTGATGTAGGTTTCTTTTTGTTTGGGTATTTCATCCCTGTTCTGGATGATGAAGCCGCTGAGGGTTTCTGTCTCTTCGCTATTGGGAAAAGGAAGCTGGTATTTCTCTGTAATGTAGTCCAGCTCCAGCCTGCCGCTGAAAATAAATTCGTTGGCAGATAATTGTTTTTCAATCAGCTCTTCGGTATCGTATTCATCCCTTATCTCTCCAAAAATTTCTTCCAGCAAATCTTCCATTGTTACAATGCCTGCAGTGCCGCCAAATTCATCCACCACCCAGGCAATACTTTTTCTGTCTTTACTGAATTTATTCATCAGGTCAGTAGCACTCATACTTTCAGGAATGGCAGGAATGGGCAGCAGAATAGATTTTATATCTGCCGGATTTTTAAACAGGTCTAACTGGTGCACATAGCCCAAAATAGTATCTATATTACTATCGTACACTACCAGCTTACTCAGCTTGGTGCTGATGAATTTATCTTTTACAGTTTCGATATTGGTAGTAATGTCCACCCCTTCTATTTCTTTACGGGGTATCAGGCACTCCCTTATTTTTGTTTCACTCAGTGACAAAGCATTTTCAAATAACTCTTTATTTATTTCGCTGCTGTCTTCCATTTCATGGTGCTTGTTCTGGTTGATGAAATGTTCCAGGTCAATTTTAGAAAATGCATCTTTCTTTTCATTCAGTTTCAGGTTGAAGATGTACTTCAGTATCCATTCTGCAATGTCAACAAACCAAACAGCGATGGTGGAAAAAGTGCCGTAAAAAAATTGAACAAGATAAGCGATAAATCCGCTGCTGAGCACACTTGCGCTTTTAGCCCTGAATATGGCTTTGAAAGTAAATTCAAAAAACAACAGGCAGATGGTGGAGACTATGGTTTCAATAACAAGGTGCAGGTAGGGGTTGGTAATGTTCCAGCTAAATTCGCCAATACTGTTGTGCCACACATCTCTCATAAAGCCACTCCAAAACAAACCGTATATCACCAAAATAATATTGAACCCAATCAAGGTAGTGCCAATAAACCTGGCAGGAGAGTCTGCATATTGCCCCCATATTTTTCCGCTGTAAGTACCCTGTTTTTTTCTCAGCTCAATAGACAGTTTGTTGGCAGAAACAAATGCAATTTCAATTCCTGCAAAAAAACCAATAATGATCAGTGAAAGAAAAATCCCGAAAAGTGCTATCCAGTCCATATTGTAAAAATAATAAAGTGCTTCCATTATTTCATCAATTCATGATAAGGTTATCAGCCATGAAGTAAATAACAGTTGAGAAAATTCCTTATAAAATCTTTATACCCGTTCCTGATTCTTTTATAATCTGCTTATACTCTTCAATTTACCTTTACATTTACAACAACCTGCAAAATGACAAGGATACTCTTTAGCAAAATCAATCAGCCTAAGCAATACTTAATAAGTATATTGGCTATTTGCCTGTTGACTGCTTTATGTTTTTCTTTATCTTCTTTTCTTGATTATAAAATTGTTGCCTTTATCCTGCTTTTCAATGTTTCTTTAATAGCAATGTTTTTTGATATCCTGCCGGTGCTACTGGCTGCTTTGTTAAGTGCGTTATTGTGGGATTTCTTTTTTATTCCTCCCCGCTTTACATTGCAGGTAGGGAGCACAGAGGATACCATTTTGCTTTTGATGTATTTTGTAATTGCATTATTAAACGGAGTACTTACTTACAAAATCAGGCAGTTTGAAAAAATTGCTTTGCAAAAGGAAGAAAAAGCAAATATGGTGAAGCTTTACAACACCCTGTTCAATTCACTTTCGCATGAATTGCGTACCCCGATTGCCACTATTATTGGGGCTGCAGACAATTTACAATCCGGCAATTTGAAACTTACAAATGAAAACAGGAATGAGCTGATCACTGAAATATCAAAAGCGTCTTTCAGGTTAAATGAACAGGTAGAAAACCTGCTCAGCATGTCGAGATTAGAAAGTGGTTTTGTTCAACCCAAAAAAGATTGGGTGGATATACCTGAAATAGTGTACGGCCTGGTAAAAAAAGTGGAAGAAAATAATATTACACAAAAAATAATAATCAATATCAATCCATCTATTCCTTTGTTTAAATTGGACAAGGGAATGCTGGAGCAAATTATATACAACCTGGTTAACAATGCCCGTTTATACACATCACCTGCAACTGAAATCAATATTAGTGCCGCCTGCCATACAGATGTTTTGGAAATAATTATTGAAGACAATGGGATGGGATTTCCCGAAGAAGAAATTAAAAATGTATTCAATAAATTTTACCGGCTTAAAAATACCAGGCCCGGCGGTACCGGCCTTGGCCTGTCTATCGTAAAAGGTTTTACAGAAGCATTGGGAGGGTCTGTTCATTTAGAAAATGTATCAACCGGGGGCGCTAAATTTACAATCGAGATCCCCGGAGAAACATCCTACCTGAAAAATTTGAAGAATGAATAACAAAGCCGAAATATTAATCATTGACGACGAAGCTCCCATCAGGAAACTGCTGGAGATAACCCTGCAGAGCAATGACTATTTAGTTGCCCAGGCTGCCACAGCAAAAGAGGGAATTATAAAAGCTGCCAATCATCCGCCAGATATGGTGATACTTGACCTTGGCCTGCCTGATGAAGACGGGCACATTGTTTTAAAACAATTAAGAGAATGGTTTACCAATCCAATTATTATTCTTTCTGCACAAACCAATGAGGAGGATATCATAAAAGCTTTGGATAATGGAGCCAATGATTATTTGGTAAAACCTTTTCGTACCGGAGAGTTGCTGGCCCGTATCCGTTCTGCTTTGAGAACAACTGTAACAGAAGAAAATAACGTTGTATTTAACAGCAAAGATTTACAAATTGACCTGGCAACAAGGACTGTAAAGAAAAATAATGAGGTGGTTAAATTAACAGCCACAGAATATACTTTGCTTGCATTGTTTGTAAAAAATGAAGGCCGGGTTTTAACACACTACTATTTGCTTCGTGAAGTTTGGGGCCCGGGCTACATCACCCAATCACAATATCTCCGTGTTTTTATTGCACAACTGCGGAAGAAAATTGAAGACGATCCTAATCGTCCATATTTTATTGTTACTGAATCAGGTGTTGGTTATCGCTTTGTTTCAGCAGCATAAAATCTTTATAAAATCTTTATGTACTCTCTACTTAGTTTGATATTTCGCTTATAGCTTTTAAAGTTCCTTTGTGTTGTTAAATTAATTATAACCATGGAAGAGAACAAGAAAAGCATTAATAAAATTACAGCCGCTTCATTATTGGTAGCCCTAGGTATTATTTATGGAGATATTGGTACAAGCCCACTCTATGTTTTAAAAGCAATTGTAGGAGAAAGACAAATAAATGAAATATTGATTTTTGGCGGTGTCTCCTTAATTTTCTGGACATTATTTTTTCAAACTACTGTAAAATATATATGGCTTACACTAAGAGCAGACAACCATGGCGAAGGCGGAGTGTTTTCTTTATTTGCATTGGTAAAGCGCTACAGTAAAAGTTTAGCCATTATCACTATATTAGGCGCTACTACCTTATTGGCAGACGGTATTATTACACCCCCCATTTCCGTTGCATCAGCCATTGAAGGCCTGAATACAGTTAGTGGCTGGGAGCATATTTTTGTACCAGGCAATGTACTTACAATTGGTATTGTGATAGCAATTATTTCCTCTCTTTTCTTTTTTCAGCGCTTTGGCACACAAAATATTGGAAAAATTTTTGGCCCGGTAATGACCATTTGGTTTACCATGTTGTTAGTGGTAGGCGGGGCAGAAATAGTGCATTTCCCATCTGTAATAAAAGCATTGAACCCTTATTATGGTTATCAATTGCTGGTTCATTATCCTAAAGGATTTTGGTTATTGGGTGCTGTGTTTTTAGCAACAACCGGGGCAGAAGCTTTGTACAGTGATCTTGGCCATTGCGGTATAAAAAATATCCGCATCACCTGGATATTTGTAAAAATAAGTTTGATGATAAACTACCTGGGGCAGGCTGCCTGGATGATGAATTTAAAATCCGGCACACTCAATGGCTTAAATCCTTTTTTTGAAATGATGCCACACTGGTTTTTAATTCCCAGTATATTGATTGCTACAGCAGCTACCATCATTGCATCGCAGGCATTAATCAGCGGCTCTTTTACATTGGTAAGCGAAGCCATGAATCTTAATTTCTGGCCAAGGGTTACAGTGAGGCAGCCATCAGATATAAAGGGCCAGATCTATATCCCGAGTGTAAATACGATTCTTTGGTTTGGTTGTGTTTTGATGGTTTTATATTTCAAAAATTCGTCTGCTATGGAAGCTGCTTACGGTTTTTCCATTACCATCGCCATGATGATGACAACTGTTTTACTGAATTACTATTTAAAGTTCCGGCTGAAATGGAAGCAGCTGTATGTAACATTAATCATTGGATTGTTTGCCATTATTGAAACATCTTTTTTTATTGCCAATGTTGCCAAAATAAAAGAGCGATGGATGTTTTTATTTTTTGAATTATTCATTTTTATGACGATGTATGTATGGTATTATGCAAGAAAAATAAATAACCGATTTGTTAAGTTTGTTGACTTGGGTAAATACACACCACAACTGATTGAGTTGAGTACAGATGATTCTATACCCAAATTTTCTACACACCTTATTTATCTTACCAAGGCAAACAGCCGCACACAAATAGAAGAAAAAATAATGAAATCTATTTTTTCAAAAAAACCAAAACGTGCAGATGTTTATTGGTTTGTACATATCAACCGTACGGAAGACCCATTTACAATGAGTTATGATGTATCAGAATTAGTGGATGATAAGCTGATGAAAGTAACAATCAATATTGGCTTCCGTATACAACCTAAAACAGAAATGTACTTTAAAAAAATTGTACAGGAACTGGTTGCCAACAAAGAATTGAATTTACACATCCGGCCCGATGGCAGCACCCGGTACAATGCTGAACCTGATTTTAAGTTTGTAGTGATAGAAAAATTCCTGTCTATCGAAAATGAATTTTCATTAAAAGAAGGCTTGTTGCTGCAGGCTTATTTTAAATTAAAAAACTTGGGATTAAGCGATGAGAAGGCATTTGGCCTTGAAAAAAGCGATGTGGTGGTGGAAGAAGTCCCACTTATTTTTAATCCGGTTGATAAAATAGGATTGGTAAGAATTGAAACGAAAAAAATACTTTCCAGCGTTCAGCATTAACATATAAAAGAACATTTTCGGATAATTATCTATCAACAAATGCAGCTACAATTTCCACAGCCTGCCGGCGGGCTTTTTCTAAATCATCATTGATAATAGATTTATCAAAATGGTCTTTAAATGAAATTTCGTAAGACGCTTTGCTAACCCTGGCAGCCAGGGATTCTGCTGTTTCAGTACCACGGCTTTCCAATCTTTTTTTGAGCTCCGGTACCGAAGGTGGTTCAATAAAAATAGTGAGGGCTGCATCGGGGTATTGTTGTTTTACATGGATAGCGCCTTTTACATCAATATCTAAAATGGGAATTTGATGGTTGTCCCAAATCCGCTGCAGTTCTGCTTTTAAAGTGCCGTAATATTTTCCTTCATACACCATTTCCCACTCCACAAATTCATCATGCTGTATATTCTGCTTAAACTCAGCTTCACTCATAAAATAATAATCCACGCCATTTTTCTCAATACCCCTTGCATGCCGGGTAGCCGCCGAAACAGAAAATGCCAGTTGAGGAAACTGCTGCATCAGGTGATGCGTAATGGATGTTTTACCGGCACCTGATGGCGCTGTGATGATGATGATTTTATTTTGCGTTGGCATGTGCAAAGAAAAGAAAGAAAAAGGAATTAATTGCTGAAGGCTAAATTGTTGAATTGTTATGAAGATTTTTTGCAAAAAAATTCACCTGATAGTAAAGGCAAACAACAATTCAACAATAAAACTATTTAGCAATTCTTGTGATGTCTGCCCCCAAAGCCTGCAGCCTTAAATCAATATTTTGATAGCCCCTGTCTATTTGTTCAATATTTTGAATGGTACTTTTTCCTTCGGCACTTAAAGCGGCTATCAGCAAAGCCACACCAGCCCTAATGTCCGGGCTGCTCATGGTGATGCCTCTTAATTTTTGTTCTCTTTCCAAACCAATCACCACCGCCCTGTGAGGATCGCATAAAATAATTTGTGCCCCCATATCAATCAGCTTATCTACAAAAAACAAACGGCTCTCAAACATTTTTTGGTGAATAAGAACACTGCCTTTGGCCTGTGTGGCTGTTACTAAAACGATGCTCAGCAAATCGGGTGTAAAGCCCGGCCATGGATGATCGTAAATGGTCAACACACCACCGTCCATGTAGCGCTGTATTTCATACATATCCTGCGATGGGATATGAATATCATCTCCAACAAAATTCATTTGGATACCTAACTGCTGAAATTTTTCCGGTACCACTCCCAGGTGTTCAAGCCCTACATTTTTGATAGTGATATCACTTTGCGTCATGGCAGCAAGACCAATAAAACTGCCTATCTCAATCATGTCTGGTAACATGCGGTGTTCGGTACCATTCAATTTTTCTACGCCTTCAATAGATAACAGGTTGCTTCCAATGCCGTTTATTTTTGCGCCCATACGGTTGAGCATTCTGCAAAGCTGCTGCAGGTAGGGTTCGCAGGCTGCATTGTAAATGGTTGTAATTCCATTGGCCATCACTGCTGCCATCACAATATTAGCAGTACCCGTTACGCTGGGTTCATCCAGCATGATGTTGGCTCCTTTCATTTCCGGTGCCGATAAATAAAAATATCCATCGCTGTTGTATTGAAAAGAAGCTCCCAGTTTTTCAAAACCAATGATATGCGTATCCAATCTGCGGCGACCTATTTTATCACCGCCAGGTTTTGGAATATAAGCTTTCTTAAACCTTGCCAGCATGGGCCCGGCAAGCATTACAGAGCCACGGAGCTTTCCACTCTTTTTATGATAAGCTTCGCTGTTGAGATAATCTACATCCACATCATCTGCCTGGAAAATACAGGTATCCCTGCTCACCCTTTCCGTTTTCACACCCATATCCCCCAACAATTCTATCAGCAGGTTTACATCAATGATATCTGGTATATTGGTGATGGTTACCTTCTCAGCAGTCAACAAAACTGCACAGATAATTTGCAGCGCTTCGTTCTTTGCACCCTGCGGTGTTATTTCACCGGACAATTTTTTTCCGCCTCTTACTTGAAATGAACTCATACTGTTTTCGGTTTGATCTTTATGGTTTACTGTTCGGTGCCTGCTAATTATTGCACCTCTTTTATGTACTGCTTTCGCTTTCGTAAAAAAAAGTCTTGCGGTTATTGCTGCTGCAGGAACAACATGCTCATTATAATTACCTGCCCTTCCTCAAAAATAAAACCCCGGCGCTGGAATAAACCATGCCGAGGAATATTTATTTTTATTAATGTCTTAATAGCGTTTTTTAAAGTTGCGGTTGTTGCTCCTGTTGTCAGTTCCGCCACCACGGTTATCCCTGCTGCCGCCTCTGTTATCCCTGTTGCTGCTGCCGCCACGGTTGTCTCTGCTGCCGCCGCCATTAGTGTTGCGTTGTCCAAAGTTTTTGCGGTAACCACCAGCATTTGACCGGTAATCTTCCCTGTCGCTGGTATCTGTTCTGTGCTTTACAAACGGACGGTTGTTAAATTCTAATTGCCCGTCGGTAATGCTGCTCAGTTCTGTTTGGATATTATCATCATGCACCAATTCTTTGTGCCAGTTGCTGTAAGTAAGCTTCATGTAGTAGGCAATGGCATTGGCAAAGCCTTGGCGCTTTTCAGGGTTCTCTTCTTTCAATGCTTTGTTGATTACCACTTCAATATTTTTTCCTAAATGATTGAATTTGGGATATCTTTTTGGATAGCCTAATGGCTCTGGTTTTGCCTTCAGTGTTTCTCTTGTTGGTATCGGGTAAGGACTTTCCACATCCAGTTTAAAATCACTGATCAGGAATAAATGATCCCATAATTTATGGCGAAAATCTTCTACATTTTTTAAGTGTGGATTCAGGAAGCCCATCAGCTCTATCATGGCCATGGCATTGCGCTGGCGCTGTTCTTTATCTTCCAGTGTCAATAGGTACTCCACCATTTTTTGTATATGTCGGCCATACTCCCTCATGGTTAAATGATTTCTGGAGGTATTGTATTCCATCGAATCTGCTTGTACGTTTATCATTACAGCAAATATACTAAAAGCTTTTCAAGCAGCAACTTTACATCAAAAAGCTTACAAACCTTATTCAGCCTTATTATCAAGAGGTATTTGAAGGAAATATTTTTTACTGACAAAAAAAGCAATGATGGCACCCAGGCTGTCGGCAGCCCAGTCCATCAAATCAAACTGCCTGCCCGGTATAAAATATTTTTGGATGAACTCTGTGGTAATGCCCCAAACGCAGGTAGCCAGGGTAATTTTAATGAACAGGTTTATTTTATCCTGCCTTGTGAAATCAGATTTTTTAAATGGCATACAAAACAAAAAAACAATGCCTCCAAATAATCCGGCATGTACCAGTTTATCAAAACCAGGAATTTCAAGCAGCGGAGTTTCGGGCACATCCTTTCCCGGTAAACAAATTAAAACCAGTACAATTAAAAACCAGGCAATGCCTGGTAAAAATTTTGAAACCTTCAATGTAGAATAATTTTGCAATTCCATTTTTGTATTTAGGAAACCAGCGCCCCGTAAGCTTCTGCACTTAACAAAGCTTCCACGTCAGCAGGACTGTCCACCATCATTTTAATCATCCAGCCTTCTCCGTAAGGATCGCTGTTTACCAGCTCCGGTTGTGCTTCCAATGCAGGATTTACTTCAGTAACAGTTCCATTTACCGGTAAAAAAAGATCACTTACAGTCTTTACAGCTTCTACTGTTCCAAACACTTCTTCTGCCGCCAGTGCTTTGCCTTTTACAGCAATATCCACATACACAATATCGCCTAATTCGCCCTGGGCAAAATCTGTAATGCCAATGGTGGCAACATTGCCTTCTATTGATACCCATTCGTGGTCTTTTGTATAACGCAGATTGGCTGGAATGTTCATATAATTTGTTTGAGATTGTTTATTGATTATTTAAAGTGGCTGCAAGTTAAATAACTACCTGCTTATTTTAAATGATTTATTATTTGACTGGTAAAAATTTTATTCCACAATTTCCATCCGCATCCTGATGTCTGAAATTGGCCTGCTGCTTCCGTCGGTTGCAGCCGTTGCAATTTTATCCACTGTCTCCATACCTGTTTCCACTTCTCCAAAAACGGTGTAGTTCATATCCAGAAATGGAGTACCTCCATTCATTTTATAAGTCATGCGTTGGGCAGGCGTGTACCGCATGTGGTTGCTCATTTGGATATTGTCCAGTTCAGGATCGCTGCTCAACCTTCCCTGCACAATATAAAACTGGCAGCCGCTGCTTGCCTTTGCAGGATTCTCTGTTCTGGCAGCACATAAAGCACCTCTTTTGTGAAATAAGGCGGAATCAAATTCCGCAGGTATGGTGTAGCCAATATCACCAGCACCAAGCATTACAGCAGCCGGGGCTGTTTTACTTCCGGGGTCTCCGCCCTGAATCATAAAGCTGTTGATGACCCTGTGAAAAAGCAGGCTGTCATAAAAATGATCCTTTACTAATTTGATAAAATTATCCCGGTGCTTCGGTGTTTTGTTATACAGGCGAATGACAATCTCTCCCAGGCTGGTCGTTATTTTCACTTTGGTAAATTGCTCCAGCACTACTTCTTTTATCGGGACTGCTTTTATTTTTGCCACCGCTTTAATTACTTTTTTGGTGGTTGTTTTTTTTACTGTTTTCTTTTTTACCTGTGCCTGCGTATCTGCAGCAACAAATATGGTTGTGGCTAATAAAAGGATTGCAAAAATTCTGTTCATACTAAAAATATCTGTGAGATTTTTATTAAATAAATAATTATTAAGCAGGTTGTATTATTTTGTTTTGACTATTTAAAAAATTGTTCAAAGTAAAGTAATACATGGTCCTTTAAAAAATTTTCCTGCTCATACAAGTTGAATTCAGGCAATGGTTTCAACTGCATAAAATGTGGCCAGCCTTCTTCATCGTATCCCCCAAGTGCATAATAACCGCTCTGGGCAAGCAGTGTACAAACTGCAATGTGCATCAGATCCTGCTTTTGTTCTTTTGTATATTCCTGTTTGCCTGTCCCCAGTTCCTGCACGCCTATTAAAAAAAGCACCCCATCCATATCTGGCTTGATACCATATTTTTCTTTCAGCATTATCCGCAGCTTTAGCCACCTTATTTGTAAATCATCTTTTGCCTCTAGCATTCTGCAAATATAAGGCCTCACCAAACCCCTCCCAAAGAGGGACTTAAAAAGACGCTTGAAATTTAAAATGTTTTCAGAGTGCAGCAACCCGGGAGAGTTGTTGTTTGGAGAAAATTCAATATTGATTTGGAAGAACAACTGTTTCAATATTATATAAAGTAACGCTCCTTTTTTTTAGGAGAAGGAGGTGGAGGAGGAGGCCTTCAAACCATTACCTTTGGCAAAATTTTCAGCCAATCATGTTACAGATTAGTTACATCCGCCAAAATACCGCCGCAGTAAAAGAAAGATTGGGAATAAAACATTTTGGCGACCTGTATGTGGTAGATGCCGTTATTGCACTGGATGAACAGGTACGTAAATTAAAAGTGGAAAGCGAAAGCCTGCAGGCTACCATGAATGCAGCCAGTAAAGAAATTGGTATGCTGATGGGCAAAGGTGAAAAAGAACAGGCAGAACAAAAAAAGCAGGAAGTCTCACAACACAAAAATTCTATTCAGCAGCTAAACGAACAGTTAAGCATAGCCGAAAAACAGTTGCAGGATGAATTGGTAAAATTGCCCAACCTGCCGCATACTTCTGTACCCAAAGGTAAAACGCCGGAAGAGAATGAAGTGGTAAGAGAAGTTGGCGAAAAGCCTGCCCTCTATGCCGGGGCTGCACCACACTGGGAGCTGATAAAAAAATACGACCTCGTTGATTTTGAAACCGGCGCAAAAATTACCGGCAGCGGATTTCCTTTGTACAAAGGCAGAGGCGCCAAACTCCAAAGGGCGTTGATACAATATTTTTTAGATTACAATACAGCAGCAGGTTACACCGAATATTTGCCGCCACTGATGGTGAATGAAGCCAGTGCTTTTGCCACCGGTCAGTTGCCTGATAAAGAAGGGCAGATGTATCATGTAACAGAAGATAAATTTTACTTGATCCCTACTGCAGAAGTGCCGGTTACCAATATTTACCGGGATGAAATTGTAAAAGAAAGTGACCTGCCGATTAAGATGACGGCGTACACTCCCTGTTTTAGAAGGGAGGCCGGCAGCTTTGGTGCCGATGTTCGTGGACTGAACAGGGTACACCAGTTTGATAAAGTGGAAATCATACAAATGGTAGAGCCAGAAAAAAGTTATGACGTGCTGGAGCAGATGATGGAGCATGTAGAAAAACTGTTACTGAGCCTGCAGCTGCCTTACCGTATTTTGCGTTTGTGCGGCGGCGATATGGGCTTTGCCAGCGCCCTCACATACGACTTTGAAGTGTACAGTGCTGCACAACAAAAGTGGCTGGAAGTAAGTTCTGTCAGCAACTTTGAAAATTTTCAGAGCAGCCGCATGAAGACAAGGTTTAAAGACAGCAATGGTAAAACACAACTGGTGCATACGCTGAATGGTTCTTCTTTGGCATTGCCGAGGATTGTGGCTTGTTTGTTAGAGAATAAACAAACAGAAGAAGGGATTTTATTACCGGAAGTTTTGCATCCGTATTTTGGGCAAAAAATTATCAATTAATGATTGAAGCGGTATGAAGTAACTATTTAAAAATTGCACATGCCACAACAATCTTTTTCATTTTCCGCTCAACTTTGGAAACGCTTTAAAAAAAACAAAGCTGCTTTGTTTGGATTGGGGGTAATTGTGCTGGCATTTTTGGTTGCTATTTTTGGTTACCTCATTGCACCTGACAACTCCTCCAATGCTGATCTGCAAACTGTGGAAATACAGGCAAAGCGACCTGGCTATACCCAACAGTTTTTAAAAATAACAGAACGAAAATATTGGGATGGCTTTTGGATAGACCATTTGATCGGTGGCGAAAAAAATCATTTTCAACTTATTCCCATCAGTGGCTACCGCATTCGGCAAGACAGCCTTCTGATTAATAAATACATTGACCAGGATACTTCTGTCATTCAATATTACTCCGTCAACCAGCTTACGCAAAACCAGCCACAATTATTATTATCACAAAATATTATTACCAAAAAATACTGGCTGGGCACAGACAAATTTGGCAGGGACATTTTAAGCAGGCTAATTATCGGCACCAGGGTAAGCCTTGCTGTGGGTTTGATTGCTGTACTCATTTCACTGACGCTTGGAATATTGCTGGGAGCATTGGCAGGTTATTACCGTGGCCGGACAGATGCTATTATTATGTGGCTGGTAAATGTTACCTGGAGCATCCCAACTTTACTGCTGGTATTTGCCATTACCATGGCTTTAGGCAAAGGCTTCTGGCAAATATTTATTTCCGTTGGGCTAACCATGTGGGTGAGTGTGGCAAGATTAATAAGAGGACAGGTACTGGCATTGAAAGAACTGGAATACATACAGGCAGCAAAGGCATTGGGGCTTAGTGACAGCAGAATTATTTTACGGCATATTTTACCAAATATTCTTGGCCCTGTAATGGTGATAGCTGCCAGCAACTTTGCCACAGCCATCATTGTAGAAGCAGGCCTGAGTTTTTTGGGTATTGGGGTTCAGCCTCCGCAACCAAGCTGGGGACTAATGATAAAAGAAAATTATAATTTCATCATCACCCATAACCCAATGCTGGCGATGGTTCCGGGGTTTGCCATTATGCTGCTGGTACTTGCTTTTAATTTATTGGGCAATGGTTTGAGAGATGCCGTGGATGTAAAAAACTAAAGCTTGTAACTTACTAATGAATATTCTTTTCAATGAGTTTTGAAATGATGGAGTTAAGCCCTGTATTTGTTCCTGCAAAAAAATTTCCCTTTTTATATTGTGGAAGAAATACAGTGTCAATTATCTTTTTTGTTTCTTCATCGGTTAAATAATTTTCTATGCCGTAGCCATTTTCAATTCTGATCATTCTGTAGCCCGGGATAATACAAATCAGTATACCATTATTTTTTTCTTTTTTTCCAATACCCCAGGTGTTTGCAATGTGCAATGCCAGGTCTTCAAATTTTTCTTTTGACACACAAAAAGTATCCAGCGTCACAATGGAAATTTCCACTGTTGTTCTCCTTTCAAAATTACTAATGATACTGTCGAGTTGATTTCTCTGGGCTGTAGAAAATAGCCAGGCGTAATCATTTGTCCATGATATGGGTCGAGGTAAACTATCCCGAAAAAATTGCCTGTATTTTTCAATTGTCGAACTGCTGAAATCTTGTTGACCTGGAGCCTCAGTTTGAGCAGTTGCAATCGTACAATTACAAACAAGTATTGAATATAGTATTATGAACCGAATAAGTTTCATGATAAAGGGATTGCTCCAAAGACTTGCAACTTACTCCACCGGAGCCACCTGCACATTTCTATTAAATCCTTCTTCTAAAGAAATAAACGTTTCCGTACGTTCAATACCTTTTATCTTTTGCAGTTCATCATGCAGTACAAACCGAAGCTGAGTGATGTCTTTACACACAATCTCAATGAACATGCTGTAGTTGCCGGTGATATAATTGAGGCGTACAATTTCAGGTATATTCATTAGGTCTTTGGCCACGGAATCATACAACGAACTCTTTTCTAAATAGATCCCCACAAAGGCTGTGATATCATAACCCAATTGCCTCAGATCTACATTTAAACGGGTACCTTTTACAATGTTGAATTCCTGTAGTTTTTTAATCCGCACATGTATGGTGCCACCGCTTACAAATAATTTTTTTCCCAGTTCAGCATAGGATATTTCTGCTGTGTCCATCATTTCATGGATTATTTGAAGGTCTAATTTGTCAAGATTTAATTTGGTAGCCATATCCGTGTATTTTTTAAGATTTTTTCAAATATAGACACAACCAGTTGAAAAATTTCGATTTTTAGTAAAAATAATTAGCTCCATATTTTTATTAAACTCATCAGGGATGAATATGGCTACAGAACAACTCTAGGTTCTTGCAAAGGGAAATAGTTTCAAAAAATGTAGAAAACAGTTATTGATTCTAAAAAAAAGGCATTGTAAAAGGGCAGAATTGTTTAAAATGATACATAAAATTAAAAGATATTTTTAAAAAAAATTAATAATAATGCCACTTCACTAAAAAATTTCTATACTTTAAAAATAATTGATAAAATATTTTCAATGTAATTGCATTTTACTGTATGTTTGCACTCCTAAGTTCTTAATCATTGTGGGGTGATGAAATTTTTGGCAGACATGCCCTCTTGTCTCGGGGGTGAGGATTACAGGATAAACGAAGTATAGAGCCGTGTTAATAGCAATATTAATGCGACCGGGGTCGACCACCGAACTTTGTACTTTAGCTAACTGCCTCGTGGAGGTTCGATCCCTCCCCCTACAGCAATTTAATAAGCCTTCGTTGAAAAACGGGGGTTTTTTTGTTTTGAAAAAATTTTTTCGTTCGAAACAAAATATATTTGCGCCTATATGGGCCAGAAAAAATTACTCCGCTTTGCCGCAATCAAAAATTTTCCAAACGTATTGGAATACCCGAAAAATATGCAGGGCAAATGGACAGCGCATTTTAAGAATGAAAATCCAGTTGTGCTGGAGCTGGCCTGCGGCCGGGGCGAATACACTGTTGGCCTGGCAGAGCTTTACAAGGATAATAATTTTATTGGTGTGGATATTAAAGGCAACCGCATTTATATTGGTGCCAAAAAATGCATGGATGAACAAAATGCCAATACTGCTTTTTTACGCACCCAGATAGCGATGCTGCCCACTTACTTTGCTGCCAATGAGGTTGCTGAAATCTGGCTTACTTTTCCTGACCCTCACCTGCGTACATCAAAAGCAAAAAAGCGGCTTACCCATCCGGCTTTTTTAAGGCTCTATCAAAAAGTATTACGGCCGGGAGGGTTCATACATTTAAAAACAGACAGCCCCGATTTGTACCATTTTACCAAACAGGTAATTGAATTATATAATTTACAATTGGTGCAAGATTACAATGATGTACATGGCCAGACCAACAGTGAAGTATTGAAAATTAAAACGCATTACGAAGCACTGGACATAGCACAAAGCAACAGGATATTTTATTGTAAATTTACTCTGCCCGGCCAAATAGCCGACAAGGATGCAGCACTGCAACAACTGCTGAAAGAAACCGAAAACCAGGAAACCCCATGAGCCAGTTGATTGAAGGAGAAGATTTTTACTATAATGAAGATGGCTATGTGGTACTCACAGAAAAATATCATTTGCAAAAAGGATTTTGTTGCGGTAATGGCTGCAGGCATTGTCCATATCAGTATGAAGATGTGCCGGAGCCTAACCGCAGTGAACTGCTTAATAAAAGCTTAAAGAAACTGTAAATGAAAAATAAAAAAGCAGCAGATATACCAGCCCCTAAAGAATATTCTTTCTTTCAGGATGTGTATGATGTGGTGAGGCAAATTCCAAAAGGAAGGGTTACTTCTTACGGAGCTGTTGCAGCTTATTTAGGCACTAAGCTAAGTGCCCGTATGGTAGGCTGGGCAATGAATGCAGCACATATTGCCAACCCCAAAGTACCTGCCCACCGGGTAGTGAACAGGAATGGGATGCTGACAGGCAAACATCATTTTCCCACACCAACACTGATGGAAGAATTATTAAAAAAAGAAAAGATTGAAGTGAAAAATGATGTGGTGGTTGATTTTGAAAACCTGTTCTGGAATCCTGCGGATGAGCTTACTTTGTGATGGAGCATTTATATTGCGCAATTCTTTAGATAATATTTTACCAATAACTTTTTATGGATACACAAACATTGATGGGCACCATTACTTTTATTCATCATGATAAGCAGTATGCCACCATTGAATACCTGCACAATGGAAAGAAAAAATCCATTAATGGAAATGTAAATGAAAAAGAGCAACAAAAATTAAAGGAACAAAAAGCCATAAAAAAAATTCATTCTTTTCGTATCGGTGATGAAGTAACTTTTGTGATAGTGCCTTCACTCAAAGGCGACAAAATGATTGCCGACAAAATTGAGTTTCGCTTTAACAATGCTTACACCAACCTTGTTAATAAAGCGGCGGCAGAAAACAGGTTTGTTGGTTATTTAAAAAAAGTGGATGATGATTATTTTGTAAAAGAAACAGGCAGTTATATTTTATTCCCGCTGGTATTATCTCCCTGGGAATTGCTGCCGCATGAAAGCAGGCTGAATGAGCCGGTATTTTTTAAACTGGATAATCTTGATAAACCAAACGCTGTTACCGCTTCATTTTATAAAAGCGAATTTATCCCCGAATACCAGACAGCACTAAGAAACTTTAATAATAAAACAGTGCTGAATGCAGTAGTTTACAAAATAACACCCTTTGGTATTTTTGTCAATTTGATCAGCGATAAAATACAGGCTAAGATTCCAGTAACAAAAAATAAAAATGAGGAAGAAGCAGTTGATATAAAAATTGGAGATACTATTAAAGTACTCATTACCTACATCAACCCCTTAAAAGTTGTTTTGGAAAAATCTGTTTAATCTAAGCCGCCGCTTATAGCTCATTCATTTCCTTCTCAGTCAACTGCAGCAGTAACATCATTTTAGTTTTATTGGGTGCAGTAACAGCAAATAAAATTATAAAGACAACAGCCAATGCCAGGAAAGCATAATTACCTACCATTAAAAAACAAATAATAGCAAACAAAGACGGGCCTTCCAGCAAAGCCCATTGCATGAGGGCTGCAGAACGGTAGGTTGATAATTTAAACTTTAAATCCGGTGAGCTGTCTTTTAGTTGCTGTATTTTCTTTTTAAATAATAAGGAGCCAATAAAAAATCCGCCAAATGATAATGTGATGGCAATTACCTGCAGCAGCCGGTCGTAATCTTTTAAGCCGGCAATAAAATTACCGCTGTAATTAAGATAAAAAGCCATCGCCGCAAATAGCACCAGGCCCAATAAAAGCGCCCTGTGTATAATCTGAAGGCTTTTCAATTCCCCTGGTTTTACATTTTCATTTTGCATGGTTATTTATAATAAGGGCTGATCATTAAATAAACAATCACGCCGGTTACGGCCACGTAAAACCATACCGGCCAGATGATCCTTACCAATTTTTTATGCTTTTCATATTCGCCAATTAAGGCACGGTAAGCGGCAAATAAAATGAATGGAAGTGCAAGTCCTGCCAATGGAATATGTGTAATGAGTATCAGTAAATAAATGGTACGGCTGCTGCCGGCTGCTGTTTTTTCTACATCACTCAGCCCTGCAATACCATCGGTTTCGCCGTACATCGTTTCGCCGGCAAGCAAGTGGTGACAGATATAAGACACTAGAAAAAGTACCGACAATATCATTGCCGTAAGCATTATTTTTTTGTGGAGTTCATAATTTTTTTGCTTTGCAAAATATAAACCGGCTAACAGCAAAACAGCCACCGTACCATTGATCACCGCATTTGCTTTGGCAAAAATTTTCACATCAAAAGAGAGGTGTACTTTTCCATAAAGATTATATTTTCCCAGGATGGACACTACTGCAAAAACAACAACAGAAAAAATTCCGATGAGCCATTTTGCTTTGGCGTCATTTTTTTGTAAAGAAGGAGTCAGCATTTTTATTGATAATTGAGAATGATTTAATGTATAATGTGGTTCTTTCTAAAGTTTGATCCATGCTTATATAACAATTCAACAATGGAACAGTTCAACAATTCATCACTCCCTGCCAAGCAGCTCATCTAAAAATTCTTTGAATGTTTTTTTCTTTTTTTTCTCCAGCATTAATAGCGGAATATCTCTTACCAGCAGTAGTTGCTTTGCGGTGTCAAACCCATTGAACCAGCCCCTCACCACCCTGTCCCTGTCAAGCAAAAAGAAATTTTCTGTATGAATAAATGCGGTATCCACTTCCGAATCGGCCACACTTGCTTTCAGTTCATTCAAAGCAAAATCATAAATATCTTTTTTATTGCCGGTTACAAACCACCAGCTGTCATGGTTACTGGTAAAGCGGTTGGCAAATTTTCTTAACTGTGGCACCGAGTCATGCTCCGGATCAATGCTGATGGAAATAAACTGTACAATGCTATCCCTGCTGTTGGTGTAAGAGTCCTGCAACCGCTTCATGCTCTTGGCCATTCCAGGGCAAATGGTAGGGCAGCGGCTAAAGAAAAAATCAATCACCAATATTTTTCCTTTCAATGAATCCAGCGTTACTGTTTTACCCAGCTGGTTGGTAAAAGTCATGTTCTTTGCTTTGTGCCAAATAGTATCCGTATTGATCCTGCCACTTTTTTCAACCGTAGCCACACTGTCAAAAAAATATCTTTTTGGCATGTGTACAGCAGCTTCACTGTAATATTTTACCATGTAATAGCCCGTTAGTGGCAACACTATTGCCAGCAGTACACCCATTATTGCTCTCTTATTCATACTTCATTTACCTCCCGGTCATTTAATAAAAAACCATCGTTCCTGCTACCAGGACGATGGTGTAACTATAAAAATTATTTTGAATTCAAATTAATCTTTCGCCCCTTTTTCTGTTACTGCCGGTGCTGCTATTTTTTCTATTGGCACTGTTTTATTATATCGGTTACGCAAAGTGAGCCAGCTATTGCCATCCCATAAAAACGCAATGATAAACCAGATGAACAAACACAATGGCACTACGATCGTCATAATCATATTCCTTATTTCATCACCCAGGTGCATGAATATAGATACAATATAGTAAGCCTTTGCCAGGGTAAGAATACAAACCAATCCTTTAAAAGCCAGTACCAATGAATGGCTGGGGTGTGCCCCCTTATGCATGGTATATATAAGTAATCCCAGCCCTAATTCTGCTATCGTTAATCCTGATAACAACCAAAACGTATTCCAGATTCTTTTGGTACCGCCTGAATGTTCAGGGTGAAAAGTAATTTCTGGTGATGAAGCCTGTGCTGACATAATTCTTTTATTTATTAAAATGTTTTATTCTTTTTTATTTTCTGATACTTAGATTAGATAAAAACACAGGAACACAAATACCCAAACCAAATCTACAAAGTGCCAGTACAATCCTGCTTTTTCAATCATCTCATAATGCCCACGATCATCAAAATGCCCCATTTTAGTTTTGAGGTACATGATGATATTTATTACCACCCCACTAAAAACGTGGAAGCCGTGAAAGCCCGTAATACCAAAAAAGTATCCGCCAAAAGCTATTGGTCCGGGGGTTGCTACTTCTTTACCATTAAATAAAACTTCAGGTCCCCATGGATTATGACTTACTGTGGTACCCCAATGTTCCAGCTGCCCGTTAACTAATACTTCATGATGGCCGGTGATTAAATGCGTCCATTCCCAAGCCTGGCAACTTAAGAAAGCAAGACCGCCAATGATGGTGAGGATCATGTATTTTTCAACACCTTTCTTATTCATATTATGACCTTCATGTACTGCCAATACCATGGTAACAGAACTGGCAATCAAAATAAAAGTCATCAAACTTACAAAGGCTAATGGCAGGTTGGCGTGCCCGGCAAGCGGAAATGCATTGAACACATGGTTAGGATCAGCCCAAAAATTTTGACTGAACCGGATGGTGCCATAACTGATAAGGAAAGCGCCAAAGGTAAAAGCATCACTCATCAAAAAATACCACATCATCACTTTACCATAGCTGGCGTTGAATGGGCTTCTGCCGCCACTCCACCATTTTGTTTCCTTTTGAACCGCTGCTGTAGACATAAATAATTATAAGTTATAAATTCTGAGTTATAAGTTATAGATATTTAAATAGTAAGTAGTAAAATTAGCTTGTTAGCTTATAACTTACCACTTATTACTTATCACTAAATCATCTTATCATTAATAAAAAGATCAATAAATAAATCCATAAAAAATCAACAAAATGCCAGTAAGTACTCATCACTTCTACCGGCACCGGATCATAGTTTCTTACTGATTTATTAAATGCTTTTGCAAATATTACCAACAATGCCACCACACCACCAATTACATGCACTGCATGTACTAAAACAATTGCAAATAAAAAAGATACAGATACGTTCTTATTATAAGGCAATCCATTTTTTGAAAGTTCCACAAAGCCAAATACCTGCAACAGTACAAACAACAACCCCAAAATAAAGGTAGCTGTCAATAAACTTCTGTAAGCAGCCATTTCCCTGTTTTTGAACTTGCGCTCTGCAAGCCAAATGGTAACACTGCTTAAAATTATCACCGCCGTACTATACCAAAAGGTTCTAGGTAATTCAAAAGTAAACCAATTTGCCTGGTTGCGTTTTACAATATATGCACTGGTCAACCCTGCAAACATCATTAAAATACTTGCAATAGCCACCCAAAGCGTAAACTTATGCGGATGTATTTTTTTTCTTTGTTCCTTCGCCACAGCTATCATATTAATTACTTAGTCTCAGTATTATTTTTTAGTTATTATTTCAATATTACTGCACTTGTTATTTTCTCTTCATTCAATTCCTTATACTTTTTGGGTGTTCTTGCTATAAATAATGCAAGTAAAACAATCATTAAATAAAAGTAAGAACTGAACATTACCATCCTTGCACTTTTAGCATCCATTTTTATAAATAACTTTACACTCACCCATACCATCCAAAGATTGCAAAACAGTAAAACCCATACACTTCCAAATCCTGCTACATCAAAATAATGTGGCAGCAAACCAAATGGTATCATCAATGCGCTGTAAATAATTGTTTGCAGTGCGGTAAATTTTGTAGGCCCTTTATCACCCGGCAACAATTTGAATCCTGCTGCTGTATAATCCTGGTGAGCCAGCCAGGCTATTGCCCAAAAATGTGGGAACTGCCAAAAAAATTGTATCCCAAATAAAATCCAGGCACCTGTCCATGAAACCGGGTTGTCTCCATAAGCTGCAACCCATCCAATCAAACAAGGCAAGGCTCCGGGAACAGCACCAAAAAATACAGCAATTGAATTTATTTTTTTTAATGGCGTATAAATAAACCCGTATAAAAATAAACTAAACAGCCCCACAGCAGCGCTTTGCCAGTTGAACCAATACCACAGTATAAACAACCCTGCCAGTCCTGCAATGATTGCAAAAGCTGTTGCTTCATTCACACTCATCCTTCCGCTGGCAACAGGCCTTTTAGCCGTTCGCTTCATGATGGCATCGGTATCTTTTTCTGCAACCTGGTTAATGGCATTGGCCGACCCAGTAATCAGCATTCCTCCAACAAAAAGTAAAAGAACTGATATTATTTTTGAACGAACAATATTGTTTAATTCATTCGGGGCAATTAAAAAACTTACCACCGTACTGAACACCACCATAAAACTTAAAGTGAATTTGATCAGTTGAAAATAATCCTTCACTTTGGTTGCCAATGCAAACGAGGTTGAATTGGCTATGGTTGTTTTATCCTGCATTTTAGTTAACGGTCAATGGTTAATGGTTAATGGCTGTTCCCATAATATTTTCCACTATCCAATAACACAAATCTTTATATTCAAAAAATTTAATTTTTTTTCTTCAATCATCAAATTATCAAATCTCTCCAAATAATCAAATTAATGATGGCTTTCATTCTCTCCCACCGGTTCTGTTTGAGAAATAAATTCTCTTCCATCTTTACCATAATCATAAGCACCACGATGAACTTCAGGTATTTCACCAGGCCAGTTGCCGTGTCCCGGACGAATGGGTGTCGTCCACTCTAAAGTATTTGCTCCCCACGGATTTAAGGTGGTAACTTTTCTTCCTTTGAAAATGCTGTAAAAGAAATTGAATACAAACAGTAATTGCGTAGCAAAAACAATGAATGAAATAAAACTGATAAACTGGTTTAATCCACCAAACATTTTAAAAGATTCCCATCCTGAAAAATCATAGTAACGTCTTGGCACACCAGCTAAACCTATGTAGTGCATTGGCCAGAAAATTAAATATGCCCCAATAATAGTTACCCAGAAATGGATGTATGCCATGGTATTGTTTAGATAACGACCAAACATTTTTGGGAACCAATGGTACACGCCTGCAAACATTCCGAAGAAAGATGCCACACCCATTACAATATGAAAGTGGGCAACTACGAAATATGTGTCATGCAAATGTATATCCAGTGCAGAGTTTCCTAAAAAGATACCTGTTAAACCACCGCTGATAAATAAACTTACAAATCCGATGGCGAACAGCATACCTGGTGTAAACCTGATATTGGCACGCCACAAAGTAGTAAGCCAATTAAATACTTTAATAGCAGATGGAACCGCAATGAGTAAGGTTAGCAATACAAAGATGGAACCGAGGAATGGATTTAAGCCTGTCACAAACATGTGATGGGCCCACACCAGGAAAGCCAGTATCGCAATTGCAAATAAAGAACCCACCATCGCCATATAACCAAAGATTGGTTTGCGGCTGTTTACAGAAAGAATTTCTGAAGACATTCCCATTGCTGGTAATAATATAATATACACTTCAGGGTGACCAAGGAACCAGAATAAATGCTGGAACAGGATGGCACTACCACCTTCATTTGGTAATATTTTTCCATTCACATAAATATCACTCAGGAAAAAACTTGTTCCTAAATTACGATCGAACAACAACAGTATTGCGCCTGATAAAAGTACTGGGAAAGACAATACACCTAATACTGCAGTAAAGAATAAAGCCCAGATTGTTAGCGGCATCCGAGTCATGCTCATTCCTTTGGTACGCATGTTCAAAATGGTAGTAATATAATTCAAGCCACCAAGCAATGAGCTGATAATAAACATTGCCATACTCACCAGCCAAAGATCCATACCAATTTTTGAACCGCTTGATGCATCGCCTAAAGCACTCAATGGCGGATATATCGTCCAGCCGCCGCTTGCAGGGCCTGTTTGCACAAATAAAGAAGAGAACATGATGATAGAAGCTAAGAAGAAGAACCAATAGCTCAACATATTCAGCATTGGCGAAGCCATGTCCCTTGCACCAATTTGTAATGGAATAAGAAAGTTGGCAAATGTTCCGCTTAAGCCTGCAGTTAATACAAAGAATACCAAAATAGTACCATGCATGGTAACCAGAGCATAGTAAAATTCAGGTTGCAATTTTCCGCCCTTTGCCCAATGACCCAATAAATCTTCCAACCAAGGGAAAGTTGATTCCGGATAACCCAATTGCAAACGGAACAACACAGAAAACAAACCTCCGATAATAGCCCAGATAATACCAGTTATTAAAAACTGCCTGGCAATCATTTTATGATCCTGGCTAAATACATATTTGGTGATGAACGTTTCGTGGTGGTGATGCTCATGATGTGCATCATGTGCTGTATGAACATCTCCATGTTGAACTGTTGCTTCGGTACTCATTTTCTTAAATTATTTTTCAGTAACAATATTATTTTTTAACCGTCATTGCCACAGCAATGGGTGTTGTAGTTTTAATGGCAGAGTCAGCAGTTGCCAGCTTTGGAGCCAATTCTGGATGTACTGTCCACAATTCAGGCTTTTGTGTTGAAAGCCATTTTTTGTAATCTGCTTCGCTTTCTACAATGATTACACCTCTCATAGAAAAATGTCCTTTACCACACATCTGGTCGCAGCTGATTTCATAAGTAAAATTTGGGTTGCCTGATTTTGTTTTCATCTCTTCTGTAGTGTACAATGGTGTAAACCACATGGTAGTTGGAATACCGGGAACAGCATCCATTTTTAAACGGAAATGAGAAAGCCCCACATCATGTATAACGTCCTGTGCGTTGATCACAAATTTTACCGGTTTGTTTACAGGGAGATGCATGGTTCCGGCCACATGTATATCATCTTTGCTGGCTTCATCATTAAAATCTACACCTAAACTGTTAGCTCCTTTGGTTAATTTAAAATTCTTTTTTCCTAAAATATTGTCAGCACCCGGGTAACGGAATTCCCATCCAAACTGGTGGCCGGTTACTTCTACTACAACGGAATCTTTTGGTGCTTCGCCGGTCATCTTGAACCAATATTTTAAACCAAAAACAACCAATACAGTAAGAAAGATTGCAGGTACAGTAGTCCAGATCAATTCTAATTTGGTATTGTGTGGAAAGTAGTAAGCCTTGCGGTCATCATTTTCCTGGTATTTAAATGCAAACCAAAATAATAACACCTGGGTAATTAAAAACACAACACCGGTTACACCGATAGTAATGTATAACATCAGGTCAATCTTTTCACCCATTTCAGATGCAGCTCCCTGTGGAAACAATGTTTTACCATAATACAAATCATTGCACCACCAGCAACCGATCAATCCCAATATCAAAAAAGAGATCAGCAAAAAAGCGTTGATCTTATTATTTTGTTTACGGGCTTTTTCCTCACCTTTTAAAACACTTACATATTCACTCGCCTTGGCAATCTGAAATATGACTATGAAAATCATTATTACAATCGCTATCAACAAAATCTCTGTCATGATGCAAAAATATTTACAGTAATTAGTATGTTGCTTACTTGTTTAAACACACTGCAATTTATAGGCAGTCATTTATCACAAATCAGTAAAAATTATTTTTTATAAGTTCAAAAAACAAAATCTTATGTGTGATGTATCATACTTTCTTTCAGGAAAGGATGGTTTTTCGCCGTTAATGAATGACTGCTGAAATATACTCCTACTCTCCACATAATAATTCCGACAAACATAGCCGCAATACCAAATTCAAATGGCCGTAAATGTGCGTCTCCGGCAACTGCTCCAGGCATCACCATTTGCCAGAAATCTATCCAGTGACCAAAGATTATCAGTATTGCCATGAATGTTAACAACGTATAATTTCTTTTAGAACCCTTCTTCATTAATATCAGGAACGGACATACAAAATTCAATATCAAATTCAGGAAGAAAATGCCCCGGAATGGCCCCTGGACCCTTATTTTAAAATACCCGGTTTCTTCAGGTATGTTGGCATACCAAATCAGCATGTATTGTGAAAACCACAGGTAGGTCCAGAATATTGAAAAGGCAAACATGAATTTTCCTACATCATGCAAATGCTCTTCGGTAACAAATTCCAATTGCCCTTCGTTTTTTAAGAAGACTGTAAACAATGCTATCAACGACATGCCTGCTACAAATGTACTGGCAAATGTGTACCAGCTAAACATGGTGCTGTACCAGTGTGCATCAATACTCATGATCCATAACCAGGGAATAGTAGAGCCAACAGACAAACCAAAAACCACGATAAATAAAGAAGCGTATAAAATATTTTTCTTTACCCATTTGTCGCCTTTCTCAAAATCCATTGTGCCATCTGCATCGCTTTCCAAACTTAATGAACGCAATTTTTTTCCTAATATCCACCAGAGAAAAATAACAATGCCACTGAATACAGAATAAAATACAGGATTTAAAAAACCTTTTTTACCATTTAAAATGGCATCATTTTTTACAGTGTCTGCATTTACCCAATGATAAATATCATCCCTGCCGCCCCATACAATTGCCATTAAAATTAAAAATGTAATAATCCCTAAAACCGGCACCACGCTTGAAATAGCTTCTGGTACACGTCTTAACGCCACCTGCCATCCACCCATTGCTAAAGTGGTAACGCCAATAAAGAACATACTTGCATTTACAATCAGCAGCCAATAAGTACAATTCTGTAACAGCACAGCCCAAAACCTTGTGCTTTCGTCGTGCTGGCCATGTGCCGGATGAGCAAAAGGATGGTAAACAATAAAGCCATAAAGTAATGCAATAACACCAGCACCTATAAGGCACATTGTCCATTTTTTATAACTGCCAGGTAATTCGAATGAATTATTCATCTAATCTTTATTTTGAGTGACTGTTCTTATTTTCCTTTTTTTGTTGTGCTGTCTGCTTTTGCTGATACAGCCACAGGTGCAGGCGTTTCAGCAGCAGTTGCTTTGGGCTGTAAAGTACGGATGTACTGAACAAGCTGCCAGCGCTGTTTTCTGCTTAACTGAGAGGCATAGCTTCCCATATTATTTTTACCATAATTAATGGAGTGAAACATTGTACCGTCGGCCATTGCCACATAAGTTGGTGTAGTGAGGTTAGCAACACCGCCAATTTTTCCAGATGTGGCGAGTGGGCCATTAGCTACACCACCAGCCCCATGACAGATAGCACAATTAATATTAAATAACCTCGATGCCTCTGCACTGTCTTTACCAGTCAAAGGAGGTAATGGATTTTTTACTTCAGCGCTCAATTTATATCCGGTAGAATCATTGGGCAAAGCGTAAGCAAATAATTCGCCTATTGCCACTGTTCCATCAACAGGCTTGCTGTTATAAAATATCTCCCGGCCAGCTTTTGACGGA